>CADBRV010000136.1 GCA_902797185.1 uncultured Lachnospiraceae bacterium | reverse complement strand
GGCTGGGCAAGCTATCAGAAGACCGGGGAAGTATGCGGTATCAAGCTTCCGGAAGGCCTTAAGGAATCCCAGAAACTGCCGGAACCGATTTATACCCCTTCCACCAAGGCTGAGATCGGCGACCATGACGAAAACATCTCTTACGAGAAGAGCATCGACGTGCTGGAGAAGAAATTCCCGGGCAAGGGCAAAGAGTACGCAACCAAGCTTCGCGACCTGACACTGACCCTTTACAAGACCTGCGCAGACTACGCACTGTCCAAGGGAATCATCATTGCCGATACCAAGTTTGAATTCGGCCTGGATGAAAACGGCAACATCGTCCTGGGCGACGAGATGCTGACACCGGACAGCTCCCGTTTCTGGCCACTGGAAGGCTACGAAGCAGGAAAATCCCAGCCTTCTTACGACAAGCAGTATGTACGTGACTGGCTGAAAGCACATCCGGACAGCGACTACCATCTTCCGGATGACGTCATCGCCAAGACCGTAGAGAAATACAAAGAAGCATACAAACTCCTGACCGGGAAAGAATTCCAGAGGTAAGATATGAGCACGGATTATGAAAAATACACCAGCCCGCTTTCCGAGCGTTATGCCAGCAAGGAAATGCAGTATATCTTCTCCCCGGAGAAGAAATTCCGCACCTGGCGCAGGCTTTGGATCGCCCTGGCAGAGACCGAAAAAGAGCTCGGGCTGGACATTACAGACGAGCAGATCGAAGAGCTGAAAGCACATAAAGACGACATCAACTACGACGTGGCAAAGGCAAGGGAAAAGGAAGTCCGCCATGACGTCATGTCCCATGTCTACGCTTACGGCGTACAGTGCCCGAAGGCAAAGGGCATCATCCACCTGGGAGCCACCAGCTGCTATGTAGGCGACAATACCGACATCATCCTGATGTCCGAGGCTCTGGAGCTGGTCAGGGAAAAGCTGATCAATGTCATTGCCCAGTTGGCAAAATTCGCTGAGGAATACAAGAGCCTGCCGACCCTGGCATTTACCCATTTCCAGCCGGCACAGCCCACTACGGTAGGCAAGCGCGCCACCCTCTGGATCCATGAACTGATGATGGACTTGGAGGACCTGGACTATGTCAAAGGTTCTTTGAAGCTCCTGGGCTGCAAAGGCACCACTGGCACACAGGCTTCTTTCCTGGAGCTGTTCGACGGCGACCTGGAAAAAGTTGGAAAGCTGGATCCCATGATTGCCGAGAAGATGGGCTTTCAGCAGTGCTATCCGGTTTCCGGCCAGACCTATTCCCGTAAAGTGGATACCAGGGTGCTGAACGTACTGGCAGGCATTGCCGCCAGCGCCACCAAGTTCTCCAATGACATCCGCCTCCTGCAGCACCTGAAGGAAGTAGAAGAGCCCTTCGAGAAGCACCAGATCGGTTCTTCCGCCATGGCTTACAAGAGGAACCCGATGCGCAGCGAGAGGATCGGTTCCCTGTCTCGTTATGTGATGCTGGATGCGGTAAACCCGGCCATCACTTCCGCCACCCAGTGGTTTGAGAGGACTTTGGATGACTCCGCCAACAAGCGCCTTTCCGTACCGGAAGGCTTCCTTGCCATTGACGGCATCCTGGACCTTATGATCAACGTGACAGAAGGCCTTAAGGTTTATGACAAGGTCATCCACAAACACCTGATGGCAGAACTGCCATTCATGGCAACCGAGAACATCATGATGGATGCCGTAAAAGCAGGCGGCGACAGGCAGGAACTGCATGAGAGGATTCGCCAGCTTTCCATGGAAGCAGGACGCCATGTTAAAGAAGAAGGCGGCGACAACAACCTGCTCGAGCTTATTGCCGCAGACCCGTCCTTCCACCTTTCCCTGGAAGACCTCCAGAAATCCATGGACCCGCAGAAATATGTGGGCTGCGCGCCGTACCAGGTACACCAGTATCTGGATACTTATGTCAATCCGATGCTGAAAGAGAACAAGGCGGTATTAGGGATCGAAGCAGAAATCAACGTCTGATGCGTTGGGTTAAGCAATAAGTGCTTTTGCATAGGACACAAAAACTTTTTTATAAAATGGCCATGGCCGTCAGCTAAGCTGGCGGCCATGATTGACGGGATCGAGCGCCAGATTAAAAGCCTGAAGATGCAGATCCCGTTGCAGGTAGAAGCGATCCGGGAGGCATGTGGCCAGCTGGAAAGCGAAGAAGAGCGCACCGTGATCGTGATGTACTACATCGGCGGATTCCACATGGACGAGATCGCGGAAGCAATAAACTATTCCATGCGTTCCGTATATCGTATCCGGCGGAGCGCGCTTGAACATCTGGATCCGATTGTAAAAGGCGGGGGTTGAAAAACCTCTGCTTTTTTATATTCGGCTATTGACATACGTACACGTATGAT
>CADBRV010000135.1 GCA_902797185.1 uncultured Lachnospiraceae bacterium | reverse complement strand
TTATTTTTTAATGGGATACTAGCTCAGTTGGTAGAGCACCTGACTTTTAATCAGGTTGTCGGGGGTTCGAATCCCCCGTGTCTCATGAGTAGGTAAAGCCCGGAATTCTAGAAATAGAGTTCCGGGCTTTTTTCTGTCTTACGCTGTTTTATAGTGTGTGCTGATTCCTAAGTTCGAGGTTTAGGGCGCTATTTACAGCATGGGCGGTATTTCCATGTCCGTTGGCACTGTAGTAACAAAAGCCATCGAGGCAGGCGCAAACGCCGGGCGGCAAGGGCAGGCCCATGTGGCCTGGTACCACAGTTGCAGCAGGTCTATGTGGCCATATCAAGTATTTTCAAAAAGCTTAAGGCAGGCAGCCAGGGGGTTATTTTCCAGGTGCCTGCCTGTTTTTATAAAGAAAGCAGCGGGATAGGGGAATCCTGCTGCTTTTATATGCCGTCTTTTTTTTGGGGAAAAAGGCGGACTTGTAGCTGGCAGGAAAGGGGCTGCCAGGAACCGGCTTACGAAATTTAACTTAAGGACAGCTGGATCATTCCGACATAGGTTCCGGGGAGAATGTCTTTCTGCTCCCCGTCTATATACATCTCCAGCGTCTTCCCGTCAGCACCGGTTACCTTGCCGCCTTCTTCAATGGTGAGCTTGGTAAGGTAGCTTGTGCCGGTAACAAACCAGGTACTCTTTGCATCGATGGAAACAATCACGCCATTATTAATAGGCTCTGCAGGGACCTGGGTGATATTGCTCAGCTCTTCGCAGTTTTCCTTGGTGATCCGGGTGAGGCCTTCTTTGTAGTAAGCGTTGGCTGCGCTGATAATCCCGATGATGGAAGCATTCTTTACCTTAAGGTCCAGGTTTTTGGCGCCCATCAAGGTATCGCCGATAAAGCCCCTAAGCTTTTCCGCACCCTGAGGCGGTTCCGGCGGGGTTACGCCCGGTTTCGGGATCCTTCGGTTGCAGGCACGGAAGTCAGTTGTGGAATTTAAGAAATTGCCTCTGGCTTCCATGTTGGAAACGGTAACGAAAATATCTTCATCCGGGATGGCTGTAGAAAGGTCCCTGTCATCGCGTTTATCCACTTCGCCCACAGGGATCAGGAACGGGTCATCGCACATGCCCACGTCGTCATTATCCATCAACTGCAAGATCGTGCCGTTTTCCGGCTCCATAACCGCGTCATCCAGCTCAAAATAGGTGTTGGAGCCTTTTACGACGATGCAGGAGCTCTTGGTATGGAAAACGGATCTGCTGTTTATTTTCAGCTTCCCGCCATTGTTTCTGTGGATAAAAGCACCGAAACGCTCGGAATTTACAATGGAGCCGTTTTTGAATTCTCCCTGGCCGTTTCCGAGGCTCATGAGGATGCCGGTGTAGGCAACGTTGAAGACGGAATGGTCAATGGTATCGATGCAGCCCGGTTCCCCGAATTTTTCATAATCGAACATCAGGTCATCGCAGATGCAGAAGCACCCGTAACCATTTTTCCCCAGGATTTCAATCAGGGAATCTTTGACATTCAGGCGGTTTACCCGTGCCCCGTCAATGGAAAGCACGCCCCAGCTGTTGGATGTGACGTGGGATTTGTCAATATCCAAGGTGCCGCATTCCGCCAGGTTCAGCGCCCGGCCGTTGCCCCTAAGGCCGATTGCCCAGGGCGGCTCCATCATCCGCTCCTGTTTTCTGCCTTCCTCTAATTGTTCGGGAGTGGGGACATAGCTTTCGGTGGCGAATTCACATTCTTCCATGCTGACGTGGGCATTGCCTCCTACAAACAAGGTGCCCCTGCCGATCCCTTCGGTCCTGACTTTTGTTTTTTGGATTTTGACATCCGCATTCCCGGAGACGGCGATGGCAGCCCCCATGCCTACGAAGTCATCGGTCCCGTCACCTTTTAAATAGATACTGGAATTGGAGATGGAATAATTGGAATCGCCGGTAATATAAAACCCGTTAAAATTCCATTCCCGGGAATCAATCCGTATCCCGTCCGCTTTTGTGCTGGTTACGCTTCCGCCTTGGACAGCGGCCGGCACGCTGCTTCCTTTCTGTAGGTTTCCATCATCGATAATGACTGCGGCATGGTAATTGCTTATGGTCTCTTCCCCGAAACGGAAAGTTGAGCGGGTAAAATTGTCGGAAATGGTAATCCGGACATCCCCTTCATAAACTCCTGGGTCAGGCGGATAGGTAACCCCGTCTACGGTCAGCGTCAGGTATTTCCCCTCCGGTGCCGCGATTGCCCCGCCTTCGGCAATGGACAGCCGGGCAAGCGAGACGCTTTTTGCAAGGACTGTCGTACCTTCTTTTACTGACATAGTGTCCATAAACTGCTCCCTCCTTCTGATTAATACAGCTGGGTAACTTTTCCAACGGGCAGCCTTCCCATTCCTTCAGGCAGAAGGGTGGGAAAGCTATCCTCTTCCTATATAATATATTAAAAAAGATTAGCCGCTATGTTTTTGTGTGGAAGAATCAGCAATCGGGTTCTTTTTGCCTGCTCCGGATAATAAAAACTTTCCCGGCATTAACCAGGGCGGAAAAGCCGCCAATCATAAGACGGGGAAGAAAGGATGCTTTTTGACCGCAAGGAGCTGCGCCGGGCACGAGAACCAGGTGCCAAAAAATACATAGCCCGCACTATGCCCGGCCGCCTGTGCTGTGCGGATTAGTTCCAGC
>CADBRV010000134.1 GCA_902797185.1 uncultured Lachnospiraceae bacterium | reverse complement strand
TTCATACAGGGCCAAGTAACGAAATTGGCGGTAGTTTCAGATATATTTTTATGGTATACTTTGCTATGAAATATGCAGTTTACCTGGAGATCCAGGAGAAAGAAAGTGGACTTTATGAAACGGATATTGCTTAAGCTCAGCGGTGAAGCCCTGGCAGGGGACAAACATTTTGGATTTGACGAAGAAACGGTAAAAAATGTAGCCCTGCAGGTGAAGATTTTGGTAAGCAGGGATATCCGGGTCGGCATTGTCATTGGCGGCGGGAACTTCTGGAGAGGAAGGTCCAGCGACGCCATTGAACGTACAAAGGCAGACCAGATCGGCATGCTGGCCACTGTCATGAACTGCATTTATGTTTCCGAAATCTTCCGCAATGTGGGAATGGAAACCACCATCATGACGCCGTTTTTATGTGGGGATGTTTCCGTGCTCTACAGCAAAGATGCTATGCAGGATGCTTTCAAAAACGGCAAGGTGGTATTCTTTGCAGGCGGGACTGGACATCCGTATTTTTCAACGGATACGGCTACGGTACTTCGGGCCATTGAGATGGAAGCAGATGGCATTTTCCTGGCGAAGGCGGTGGACGGGGTATATGACAGCGATCCCAAGACCAACCCCAATGCCAAAAAATATGATGATATTTCCATCCAGGACGTAGTGAACCAGAGGCTTGGCGTTATCGACCTGGCAGCTTCCGTGCTGTGCATGGAGAACAAGATGCCTATGTACATCTTCGGGCTGGACCAGGAAAACAGCATCGTGGACAGCGTCATCGGGCGTTTCACCGGGACGAAGATTACAGTCTGAAAATTTTCAGCATTTTAATAGGAGGAAAGCTTCTCCTGCAAAGGATGGCATAAGGGATTGGTTATCCCAATGTATCCTCATCGAGGGGCAGCATAAGACACAGCATTTTTGAGGGTATGATACCGGAAAAGGAGAATTTGGTTATGGACAGCAAAGTCTATGAGACAAAAATGAAAAAGACACACAACAATTTGCTGGAAGAGTATGATGCGATCCGTGTCGGCAGGGCAAACCCTCATGTACTGGACAGGATTACCGTAGATTATTACGGCACCCCGACACCGCTGCAGCAGATCGGCAATATTACCGTTCCGGAAGCAAGGCTGATTTCCATCACTCCTTGGGAGCCCAAGATGTTAAAGGAAATCGAAAAAGCCATCAATATGTCTGACCTTGGCATCAACCCGACCAACGATGGCAAGAGCGTCCGCCTGGTCTTCCCGGAAATGACGGAAGAGCGCAGGAAAGAAGTAGCCAAGGATGTCCGCAAGAAAGGCGAGCAGGCTAAAGTAGCCATCCGCAACATCCGCAGGGATGCCAATGAAGCCGTAAAGAAAGAGCTGAAAGCGAAGACGATTTCAGAAGATGAAAAGGCAGACCTGGATGACGAGATCCAGAAGATGACAGATAAATATATCAAGATCATCGACCAGGAAGTAGAGAAGAAGATTAAGGACGTCATGTCTGTCTGATCAAAGACATTTTTATAGACAGCAAAGGGAAGGGGCAGGCTTTGGCGTGCCTCTTTTCCAGTAAAAAGGGAGAAATATGAGCGTACCGCAACATGTAGCGATTATTTTGGACGGGAACGGCCGCTGGGCGAAATCCAAGGGCATGCCCCGGACTTATGGACATACCGTAGGCGCAAAAAATATTGAGACGATCTGCCGGGCGGCGGATGATTTGGGAATTAAATATATCACTTATTATGCTTTTTCCACGGAGAATTGGAACCGCCCTGCCCCGGAAGTGGCGACACTCATGAAGCTGCTTAGGACTTACCTGAGAGGGATGCCAAAGAAGTGCAATGCCAACAATATCCGGGCTAGGATCATCGGGGATGTCAGCGGCCTGGACGAGGATATGCAGGACGCGGTCCGCAGCTTTGAGGAGCAGACAAAGGAGAATGACGGCCTGCAGATGCAGATTGCCATCAACTATGGCGGCAGGGACGAAATCATCCGGGCGTTTAACAAAATTCTGGAGGAGAAGAAAAACGGGCAGTTCCCGGAAGGACCTGTTACGGAGGCGGACCTGCAGCGGCATCTGGACACGGCAGGCATCCCGGATCCGGACCTGATGATCCGTACCAGCGGGGAAATGCGTTTGTCGAATTACTTGCTTTGGCAGCTGGCTTACAGCGAATTTTATTTTACGCCGGTGCCATGGCCTGCTTTCACCCCGCAGGACTTGAAAGAGGCAGTAGAAGCATATGAAAAACGTGACAGGCGTTACGGCAGGGTGAAGGAGGGGTAAGATGTTTCGAACCAGGCTGGTGAGCGGCATCGTGCTTGTCGTTCTCCTAGTATATTTCCTTGTAGCAGGAGAGTGGCCCCTCTGGAGTTTCTGCCTGGCCATTTCTTTGATCGGGCTTTTCGAATTATACCGGGTTTTCGGGATCCAGGATAAAGCTTATGGGTATTTGGGATATGGGGCTACGGTATTCTTTTATTTGAACCTCCGGTTCCATTTCCTGCCGGGCGAGCTGATGCTGGTGGTATTTTTCCTCCTGGTATCCCTTTTCATCTTTGTATTGAGCTATCCGGAGCATTCCCTGGAGGAGATCCTGCAGGCTTTGTTTGGTGTAATTTACGTGGGAGTCATGCTTTCCTTTATTTACCAGACCCGTCTTCTGGATAAGGGCGCGGGGGAAGCCGGGCTTATTTTTGTAACAGCCTGGGGCTGTGATACCTGTGCCTACTGCGGCGGGATGCTTTGGGGAAAACATAAAATGGCCCCGGTATTAAGCCCGAAAAAGTCGGTGGAAGGCGCCATAAGCGGCGTTGTGGGGGCAGCCATATTGGGCATCCTTTACTGCTTCCTGATCCATATCAGGACAAAAGCGCCCGTTTCCCTTTACGGATGGTACGCCCTGATCTGCGGTGCCGGCGCGGTATTTTCCCAGCTGGGAGACCTTTCCGCTTCCGCGATCAAGCGGATCTACGGCGTGAAAGACTATGGGAAAGTAATACCGGGCCATGGAGGCATTATGGACCGCTTTGACAGCGTAATCGTGACATCGCCCATGATTTACTGCCTGTCCTGGTACCTCCTTCATTAATTTTGCTTCAAATTGCTGGAGGATAGAAATGAAGAAAATCTCGATTATTGGTTCTACCGGTTCCATCGGGACCCAGACTTTGGATGTAATCCGTGCCAATTATATGGATTTCAAGGTCGTGGCACTGGCAGCCGGAAAAAATATCACCCTGCTGGAAAAGCAGATACGGGAGTTTAACCCTCGTTTTGTCAGCGTCTGGAGGGAAGAAGACGCCAAGGCGCTGCGTCTTAGCATATCCGACCTTCCGGTGAAGGTTTTATCCGGCATGTATGGCCTGATTGCTGTTTCGACCGCGGAGGATGCGGACATCCTGGTGACTGCTATAGTCGGCATGATGGGAATCCAGCCTACCATTGCTGCCATTAAGCAGGGCAAAACCATTGCCCTGGCCAATAAAGAGACCCTGGTTACCGCCGGCCACATCATTATGCCTCTGGCAAAAGAAAACCATGCGCAGGTCCTTCCGGTGGACAGCGAGCACAGCGCGATATTCCAGTCCCTCCAGGGAGAGAGGCAGAATAAAATTGATAAAATCCTTTTAACCGCTTCCGGCGGGATTTTCCGTGGGAAAAAGCGGGAAGAGCTTCAAAATGTCCATCCAAAGGACGCGTTAAAAAATCCCAACTGGGTCATGGGCAGGAAGGTTACCATTGATTCTTCTACTTTAGTGAATAAAGGGCTGGAAGTCATGGAAGCCCATTGGCTTTTTGGCGTAGATGCTGACCGGATCCAGGTAGTGGTGCAGCCCCAGAGCATTGTCCATTCCATGGTACAGTTTGAGGACGGGGCCGTGATCGCACAGTTGGGCACGCCGGATATGAAGCTGCCCATCCAGTATGCCCTGACTTACCCGGAAAGGAAATACATGTCCGGGAAAAAGCTGGACTTCTGGAGCCTGAAAGAGATTACCTTTGAAAAACCGGATACGGATACTTTCTATGGTTTAAACCTGGCCTATGACGCACTGAAAAAAGGCGGGAATATGCCGACAGTATTTAACGCGGCTAATGAATGTGCCGTGCCGCTTTTCCTGGATGAAAAAATTGCATACCTTGAGATCCCGGAACTGATCCAGGACTGCATGGAAAATATTTCTTACAGGGACAACCCGTCTATCGCTGAGATCCTGGATACAGAAAAAGAAGTACGGGAATACGTACAGGGAAAATATCATTAATTAGGAGAGCCATGCCATAAATATGCGCCTTTGGTGCGGGCATGGCCTGCGTCATCGCCTTTCAGGCGATGACATATAATAAAGGATTTTGAATTTGAGCATTGTCATAGC
>CADBRV010000133.1 GCA_902797185.1 uncultured Lachnospiraceae bacterium | reverse complement strand
GCTGCTTTTCTGTGTGCTTCCCTGACCGCGCCTGCTTTCCGCTTTTTCCACTGCCAGTTCCAGCACCTTGCCAGCCCCGGGATAGCAGGCTTCGAAAGGCGTGCCGTACTTCTTCTGCAGGAACAAGGCTGCCTTCATGCCCGATGGGGAAACCACGATATTTTTCCGGTTCAGAAAAGCATCCCGGTAAGCGGAAAGCGGGGCGCCGCTTCCATAAAGCAAGGGCTCTGCCCCTTCTTCTTCCAGGGCTTCCCGAAGGAGGCGGGCGCTTTTCTCTCCCGCCGGAAGGTCCAAAGGATCCGCACCCAGGACGCCAATCCGTCCACCTTTTGGGTTATCCTGCCTCTCTTCGAAATCATTACGCCCTTCATCCGGACAGGCTTTGCTTTCATTTGGACTGGACTCGCTTTCATTCGGACAGCCCCTGTCTTCATTGGAACCGACCTGTCCTTCTTCAGGCCCGGTCCTGCCGGCCTGGCTCTCTTCCGTACCTGCTTTTTCCCTGGCAAAGGCAGAAAACAGCGCCATGTACGCGTCCTGCGCGCCCCGGTCATAAAGCCGCATGCCATTGGTTTCCACTGTCAGCACCGGTACGTCCACCCGCTTTTCCAGCATACGTTTTACCGCTTTGTAATCCGTCCCGATTACAGACGGCACCGGCGTGCCGATGATGGCGATAAACTCCGCCCTGATTTTTTCCGCGGCGGATGCCGTCTTTTCCACCAGCAGCTTGTCCCTGCCAAAGATGGCGTCCATGTCACGAAGCCCCGCTGAGAAAACCGCCGAGCGCATCGTGCTCCACCTGGGCTCGTCAAATCCGCAGATATTGCCGGTGCAGCCGCCGGCATCCAGGATGACCACCATGCCGCCTAAATCATAAAGCACCGATTCCGCCCCGGACTGGTCCGGCGCGAAAGGTGTCAGGTATTTTCGAAGCCCTTTCATGGCCTGCCTCCTTTCCCTTCCGCCGGGGTGCCTCCCGGTCCTTCCTCTTGCCGGATTGCAGCAGCGGAATACGGCTGTCCCCGTTCCGCCCCGCTTTCCTCCAGCTTTTCCAGGATGCGGCGGAACAGCTTCGTGATCCCCGCGTACCCGTAAGGCTGCACGTCTTCATTCCAAGGCAGGGAGAGGGCGTCCGGCTGGTAAAACGCCGCGTCCTTCCCGATGACAAAATCGCTCTTTTTCTCGGAGGAATCATAATAAAGCATGGTGGGTTCCATGTTGGAATAGATCCTTGTATCCGGAGAAATGGCTGCCAGCCGGCGGATCCAGTTAGTGCTGGACGGATCCGGGTTGCCATAGACCTCGTCCACCCTGAAACCGTATTTCGCCAAAGCCAGTGCCATCTCGAAGGGGTTCCCGTTCATGGATTCCCCGATGGAAAAGGAAATCCCCGGTGCCTTTTCCTTTACTGCCTGTACAGCGCGAAGGGCTGCTTCTTCCCCTTTCCTGGATTCCAGGCTGCTTCCCAGCACTTTTCCCAATGCCGCATACTGCCGCTTTACGCTTTCTACATCATAGAAACGCTGCAGCAGGATGTAAGGGATGCCCAGCCTTTTGGAAAGGTCGTCCGCGGCGGGGGCAGCTTCGCTGTTTAAAACCAGGTTGAAGTTGGCCTCCCCCATGTCATAAAATTCTTCGATATCTTTGCAGCGGGAAATCTCCCGGATCTTCTTGACCCCAATGCCCCTGAGCATGCCATAAAGCTCAAAGTCGTCCATCAGCGGGGCGAAAAAGCCCAGGAAATTGACGGAGGTCCCTTTCTTTTTCCGCTTCGGGACCATGGAATACAGGGACTGGCGCACATGCACCATGGGCGGGCGCCGTCCTTCCCTGGTCAGGGCATACATATAGCAGGGGCGCACCGGCACCTGTGCTTCCTCCTGGGCTTTGCGGGCGACCCGTTCCATATCCGTGCCCAGAAGGGCATCCACGCAGGTAATGCAGATCATGACCACACTGGGCTTCTCCGGCAGGAATTCCACGATTTCCTTTACTGCCTGGGGGATCTTTTTCAAATGACGCCCTGTCACCAGGTCCGTCTCATCCATCAAAAGGTAAAAGAAGCGCTCTTCATACCCTTTGAGCTTGGTAATTTCCGACGTATTCCTGCCGCAGCACCCCGGGGATACGATCAGCATCACAGACCCCGGGATGGAAAGCCCGGCGCGCTTTACGCCAAACCCTTCCGCGCCCGGCGAGTTAAACGCCAGTGTGGCGGGGGAGCTGTAAACCAGATGCTTTGCCGTATTGTATTCATCCGGGACATGGCCTGGCAGCTCCTTTGCCAGTTCCCGTGCCGTATAACAGGCCGGTTCTCTTTTCCCTGCCATCCCGCAGCTGTTTCCTGTCGTGCTCATCCGATACATCCTCCGCAGTCTCCCGGATTCCCGAAGGAATACTCATTTTCCAAAGGCCTGTCCTTCTTTTCCCGGGCTTCTTCTTCCAAAAGCCGGTCTGCCAGAGCCAGGAAACGGGCGGAAAATTCCGAATCCGGGTCTGTCTCCAGTACAGTCTTTCCCTGGTCCTCGGCGGCGTTGACCTCTTTGCTCCTGGGGATGTCTGCCACGATCTCCAACCCGTTTTTTTCCGCAAACTCACGGACCTTCTGTTCCTCGTCTTCCACGTTCCTTCGGTTCAAAAGGATCCCTTCCACTTTGGCATAGCCCCGGTCTTCAAAATTATTGACTGCCGTGTTGATATTGTTTGCCGCATAAAGGGCCATTTTTTCTCCTGATGTGACGATCAGGATCTTTTCGGCATAACCTTCCCGGATAGGCGCCGCGAAACCGCCGCAGACCACGTCCCCTAAAACGTCAAAAAGCACGACGTCCGGTTTTTCTTTTTCCAAAAGGTGGAAATCCTCCAGGATCTGGAAGGTCATGATGATCCCCCGGCCGGCGCATCCCACGCCCGGGGTAGGTCCTCCTGTCTCGATGCAGAGCACGCCTCCAAACCCTCTGGCGGAAATTTCCTCCAGGCTGCCCGGGTCCTCGTCATGCTCCCTCAGATAGTTCATGACCGGTACCAGTTCCCGCCCGCCCAGCAGGTTGCTGGTGGAATCCGCCTTCGGGTCGCAGCCGATCTGGACCACCTTTTTCCCCCGCAGCGCAAATGCCGCTGCCAGGTGGGAGGTCATGGTAGATTTCCCGATGCCGCCTTTTCCGTAAACCGCTAATTTGATCATTTCGAATATCCTTTATCCCATCCGGGCTTCCCCGTTCTATCTGCCCTTCTACGGCAGGGGAACTTTTTTCTGCCACTCTGCCATATTGCAAAACCACGTCCCGCCGGCATACCTGTTATCTTCACGTAAAACTTGTAATCCCGCGTCCCGCCGGCATACCCGTTATCTTCACATAAAGCTTGTAAATCCGGCGTCCTGCCGGCAGTCCCAGTCCTATCCACATAAAAAAGCTCCCCTGCCTTACGCAGAAGAGCCTGATGTCCTGATATAAACGGTAACGCATCCATTCTTTCAGCCACTTTCCTGCGCAGAAACACCTTAACAGTCAAGCTCATGTTTCCACACATTATAGCAGAACAGATGCGCATCCGCCACCTCTGTCAAAAAGAAGTCAAACTTCCTCGAAATCCGCCTCGTCCAGGTCCTCTTTGGAGCCAAACGCCTCATCTTCTTCTTCCATCTTTTTGTCCTGGATATAGTCATAAACAGCCTTCCCTACCAAGGCCAATACACCGATTACAAGTACCCCTTTCAAAAATTTCTTCATAATCATTACCTCCTGAAAAGCGGCTCTATGCTGTCAGGATACTTTCCGGGTCTTTTGCCCGTCCTGCCCTTCCAGCTCCGCTTCTTTTTGCGAAAGTACTTCCTGGTCCGCGGAAAAATGCCCTTCGGAAGCCACCCTCCTGCAATGGAATTTTCCCTTCCTATGGGCCTGCTCCTCATCTTCGGATTCTTCCTTTTCCGGAAGCTCCGCCAGCGGATGGTCCTGCATCAGGCTGCTTTTTCCCCGGATATAATGCCTCAAATCATAGTATACGCTTCCTTTCGCGATTTTGGAAGCGACGTGCGCGCCCCAAACGCCCAGCCTTGCCATAAGGGCAAGCCCCCACCGGCGCCTTCCGTATTCCTTTCCGAAAATCTTCCCGATGGTT
>CADBRV010000132.1 GCA_902797185.1 uncultured Lachnospiraceae bacterium | reverse complement strand
CGCGGGTACCGGGAGGATGACGCTTATCCGGATGACGAGCCCTATTATGATGATGAAGATTATTATTATGACGGCCAGGACGATGATCCGTATTCTGAAGACAGATACGAAGGAAGCCGTCAGGGCTATGAGGAAAGGCGTTATTCCGGCCAAGGGGATTATGGCAGGGATGATTATGAGGAAGAGCCTGATTCCAGGCAGGAAAAATCCAGCTCCCATTTTATAAAAGGACGGAAAAATGGTTCAGGCAGCGGTTCCTGCGGCGGCTATACCGCGCCAAGGAACAAGGAATTTGCGGTTGTTACGTACATTTTCCTGTTTATTTTCCTGGCATGGATTGCTTACTTTGTCTATTTTATGGTTTTCCGTTCGGAATCTATTATTAACAATTCCTATAACGGGAGGACGTCGGCATATTCCAAGCTGGTAAACAGGGGCAGCATCCTGGCTGCGGACGGGACGGTCCTGGCACAGTCCCAGACGGATTCGGATGGGAATTCGGAAAGGTCCTATCCTTATGCCAATGAATTTGCCCATGTAGTGGGATATACCATCCAGGGAAGCTCTGGGGTGGAGTCCATGGCCAATTTCTATATGCTGCGGTCCCACGCTTCTTTCCCGGAACAGCTGCAGGACCAGTTGACCGGAAATAAAGTGCAGGGCGACAGCGTCGTGACCACTTTGGATGTATCCCTACAGGAAGCGGCATATAATGCCTTGGGCTCCCAGGATGGTGCAGTGGTTGCCATAGACCCCCAGTCCGGGAAGGTGCTTGCCATGGTTTCCAAACCGGATTTTGACCCGAATACTTTGGCCTCCGACTGGGATTACCTGACATCCGATTCCAGCACCTCTTCCGTTCTGGTGAACCGGGCGACCCAGGGGCAGTACCCGCCGGGATCGATTTTCAAAGTATTTGCCACAGTGGAGTACCTGCGGGAGCATAATATGGATGACAGCGGTTATTCCTTCACCTGCACCGGTTCTCTGACAGAGGGAGATTATACGATCCACTGCTATCACAATACCGTCCATGGCACGGTAGGGCTGGCGGAGTCCTTTGCGGATTCCTGCAATACCTCGTATGCCAATATCGGCCTGAGCCTGGATAAGGCATCCTATATTTCTTTGGTAGACAACTGTTTGTTTAATACCACGCTGCCTACAGAGATCCCATGCAAGTCCAGCAGCTTTGTCATGACAGAGGATGCGGGTACTTCTGAGGTCATGCAGACCGTCATCGGCCAGGGCCAGACCGTGGTCACTCCTATGCATATGGCCATGATTGCATCTGCCATCGCCAATGACGGCGTATTAATCCGTCCGTATCTTTTGTTAAAGGTACAGAACGATGCCGGCATTACCGTGAAAAAGTTCTCCACCTCGGAATATGGGAGCCTTTTCAGCAGTGAGGAAGCGTCGAAGCTCCAGGAATACATGCAGGATACGGTGGAAGAGGGCACGGCCCAGTCGCTTAGTGGCCAGTCCTATAATGCATATGGAAAAACCGGCACCGCGGAAGTTTCGGACTCCAGTTCCTCCAAACCGGATGCCTGGTTTATGGGTTATGCGGAATATAATGGAAAGAAAATAGCCGTTGCTGTCGTGGTGGAAAATTCCGGAAGCGGCAGTACTTACGCGGTGCCGGTTGCAAAGAGCATCTTTGATACCTGGGTATCGGGGCAGTAAGGCTGTCGGTCCGGCACACTGGCTTTGAGCCAAGGACAGAATAGGGGCACAGGAAAAAAATGCTGCATATTTTATTTCTCATCTTAAAAATAATTGGCATCATCCTGCTGGCCATACTCTGCCTTCTTGTCACGCTGGTAATGCTTTTCCTCTTTGTCCCCTTCGTGGTACGGGGACGGGTCGATAAAGGCGATGAGGATTTTAAAGCGCGCCTGCTGGTGAAATGGATGGGCCCGGCTTTCCGCTTTTTCCTATCCTATAATGGGGAGATGAAGATGCGGCTGAAGGTGTTTGGCATCCAGCTGCTTCCCCGCAGGAAAAAGAGAAAAAAGCGTCGTTCCCGCAGCCGGGAGGAGAAAAATGCAGGAAGACCAGGCAGCACAGGTACGGAAACGATGCCCTCTTCGCAACCAATTCCTTCCTTGAAAGAAGAACGTAAAGAGAAAGGCATAACAGAGACATTTGAAAAAACTGGAGAAAATGCAGGTGGCAGTGCAGCAGGAACCGTGAAGGAAAAGCCTGAAACAGGAAAATCGAAAGGCAGGGCGCCATTCCGGAAGGGCTTGAAAAAGAAGAAGGAGAAGCCTTCTGAGCCCGGAAAAGGCGAAGAGGTTAAAAACGTCCTGAAAAGCATCATTGATTTTCTCAAACAGGAAGAAAATCGTGCTATATTAAAGAAAGTACTGAAAGTATCAGGGCATATGCTCAAAACAATCCGGTTTGAATCTTTGAAGGGAAAGGTTTCTTTTTCTCTGGGGAGCCCGGATTATACGGGGCTGCTTTTAGGAGCTTTGAGCATGATGCCATTCCTATATGGAGATGAAATGCAGGTTACTCCGGATTTTCTGGCAGAAGAGGCATATGGAAAAGGGCATGTCACCGCCACCTGCCGGATCAGGATGAACCATGTTGCCGCAGCGGCCATCAGGCTGCTGGCGGATAAGAGGATCAGGCAATTGATTTCTAGCCTCCGGGAAGAACGGGCTGGTTAAGGATGCCATTAAGGAGAGCCACGCTGTAAAAGACCACGTTTTTCGTGAGGGCGTGGCCTGCGTCATCGCCTTGCCAGGCGATGACATATAAAAGAGGAGAGCCACGCCATTATGAACCGCACTCTGTGCGGAGGCGTGGCCTGCGTCATCGCCTTGCCAGGCGATGACATAAGACGCCGCATTCCAAATCGTCCTTCAGGCGATGCGGCTGGTACATCGTAAGGAAAGGAGCAGGTTATGTCAGAAAAAAACAGTTTCCAGAATACGGTAGAATCTTTGTTTAAAGGTATGGACAGTTTTATCACTTCCAAGACAGTAGTGGGGGACCCGATCCAGTTTGGGGATACCATTATCCTGCCGTTGATAGATGTTTCTTTTGGTGTCGGGGCAGGCGCCTTTGGTGATGAGAAAAAGAACAACGGTGCCGGCGGCATGGGAGGAAAAATCACGCCAAGCAGCGTCCTGGTAGTGCAGGGTGACAAGATCCGCCTGGTAAATATCAAGAACCAGGATGGCATTACGAAGATCCTGGACCTGGTGCCGGACCTTGTAGATCGTGTGGTTTCCGCTAAAAATGGGAAAAAGCATTCCGAAAAGGACAAGGAAGAGGCAAAGGAGACCCTTTCCCAGCAGATCAGCAATGCGGTAAAAGACGCACAGGAAAAGGAAGACAGCGATCCGGAAGGAAAGTAACCTGCTGGATCGGGTCCCTTCTTACGCTGTAATAGCTGCGGCTGGGAATCCGGACAGACAGAAAAACGGCAAAAAAAAGAAAGCCTTTCGGCTTTCTTTTTTTCCCGTATTTCTTGAAAAAGAATTATGCTCTTTCCACTTTGCCGGAACGCAGGCAGGAAGTGCATACATGCATCTTCTTCGGAACACCGTTGACTTTGCATTTTACGGACTTCACATTGGACTTCCACATCTTGTTGGCTCTTCTGTGGGAGTGGCTCACCTTGATTCCGAAATGAGCGCCCTTGCCGCAAATATCACATTTTGCCATTTTCCGCACCTCCTTGTCATTTATTCTTTTTGCTTTTAAGTTCACAACGATGTAATTTTATCAGATAATAAAAGGGATTGCAACAAAAAATTTAATTCTCTTTTTTAAAAAGGACAGCTGCCGTATTCCAAATCGTCCTTCAGAAGGTGCTGCTGGAAGATCGTAAGGAAACCTCCCGCCAAAGCGGGTCCGTTGTTAAGATATCTAGAAGGCAAGACAACGAGAATGCCGTTATAGAAGAGTTTTAGTGCAGGCGTTCTTCATTCCGGTTTATCAGCAGCATACAGAGCATGTAAGCATGGGCTTTGGAAGAGCTAGCCATCGCTATTCCAAAGCCCGTGCTTACATGATGTGTTTACAATGGTACTAAAAGGGCAGATGCCGCATTCCAAATCGTCCTTCAGAAGGTGCTGCTGGAAGATCGTAAGGAAACCTCCCGCTGAAGCGGGTCCTCCATTACGATATATTTTTGGAAGTTCCCTGTTGAGAATTCGGGCCAAGGCCATTATAATAAAAATCGTTTTTGTGAAGAAACAAACGAAAGGGTCCTTTATGAACAAAGAAGAAAACAGGTACCAGGCTATCCCTTCGGTGGATATCCTTTATGATATGGCAAATGCCGGGATTAAAAGGGGATACCTACATTATAAAATAAAAGAGGTTCCGGATATCCCGGACCTTTCCATGATGGCAGAAGAGGTTTCGGAAGAACTGTTCCGCCGAACCGCGGCTTACTCCAAAGACCATCCCAATGTAAGCCCCGCCAATACGGCTCCATCCCTCTGCTTTTACGCGGGCATGGGCGCTGTGGAGCTTTGGAACGAGGATGACGCCCGCCTCCGCGCCAGAGGGCTGGTGAACCTGCTGATATATGAGCGGGGATTTGAACGGATGGATGAATATGTGACAGACCTGGTGGGCATTGGATACGGTTCCACCGCTTCGGAGCAGCTGATGCGGCAGATCAGCGAGATCGAAACCGTCGGACTTGACGCGATTTCCATGCCATCCTCAGAAGAGGCTGCTTACCGGCAGTTTCTGGAATTTATGAAAGCCATGTACCTTTATGGCATGGTTCTGGAAATGGAAAGGCTTGGCATCAGGGGCCCGGCCATGTAAATTTACGTCCAGGCGCATTCCCTTGCATTCAAGATAGGCCCATGGCCGGGACAGGGCTGCTGCCGGCAGCCTCTCTCCGGAAAAAAGAGTTTTAAAACAAGGGATGATCTTATATAATAGATTGCATGATGATGGAGAGCTGTGCCATGAAGGATGCCCTCCACGGGCAGGCGGCGCCTGCCCAGGTAATGTAATAGGTTATACTGCGCCGGCTGCGCAGAATACGCAGCTGCTTTTTCGTCAGGACGAGGAGGTTCTATATGAAAGGTCAGTTAAGCAATGAAAACGGCAAAATCGCCATCAGCCCTGAAGTGATTTCCACCTATGCCGGTTCGGTAGCGGTAGAATGCTTCGGCATTGTCGGTTTTGGCGCAATCAGCATGCGTGACGGCATAGTCAAGCTTTTAAAAAAGGAAAAAATCACCAGGGGCATAGATGTCAAAATCAATGACAATGAGATCACTCTGGATTTTCATTTGATTATTGCTTACGGAGTCAACATCCAGGCGGTGACAGACAATTTGGTAGAAACCGTGAAATATAAGGTAGAAGAATTCACAGGACTGGCTCTGGACCGTATTAATGTATTTATTGATGGCGTCCGTGTCATCGACTAAGGGGAGGAGCATTCTGTGGAACTTTACACAATTGATGCAGGCCTTTTAGCACAGCTTTTTTTGTCCGGTGCTGCCAGGCTGGAATCACAGAAGGAATATATCAACGAGCTTAATGTATTTCCGGTACCGGACGGGGATACAGGTACCAATATGACCATGACCATCATGTCTGCAGCCGGTGAAGTATCTGCCCTTCAGCAGCCGTCTATGAAAGAGCTTGCCAAGGCAATTTCTTCCGGTTCCTTAAGGGGCGCCCGGGGCAATTCCGGCGTCATTTTATCCCAGCTGCTGCGTGGATTCTCCAGGACAGTCCAGGACCACGATGAGCTGGATGTCAAAATCATTGCGGAAGCATTTGGAAAAGCCGTGGAAACAGCTTATAAAGCTGTCATGAAGCCGAAAGAGGGAACGATCCTAACCGTGGCCAGGGAAGCTGCAGAAGAAGCAGCCCGGGCTGCCAAGGAAACAACTGATTTTATCGTCCTGGGAGACTGTGTCTTAAAGAAGGCAAAGGAAGCCCTGGACCGCACGCCGGAGCTGCTCCCGGTATTAAAGGAAGCAGGAGTGGTAGATTCCGGCGGCACCGGTCTCTACATGGTGCTTTCCGGGGTTTATGACCGGATGCTTGGCAAAGAAGAGGAAGTGTCTTCTGTTGAATTCAAGAAATCCTCTGCACCGGTCAAGATTACGGCTGAAACAGAAGCAGAAATCAAATTCGGCTACTGTACGGAATTTATCATTGTTTTAAACCGTCCTTTGAATGACAAGGAAATTGAAGATTTTAAGGAATTCTTAAATGGCATTGGCGATTCCATCGTCTTTGTCCCGGATGACGAGATTATCAAGGTCCATGTACATACCAATGAACCGGGAACTGTCCTTCAGAAGGCTTTGGCCCATGGCTCTTTAAGCAAGATCAAGATTGACAATATGCGGGAAGAGCACCAGGAGAAGCTTTTTAAAGATTCCGAGAAGCTGGCTGCCCAGCAGAAAGCGGATGAGGAAGCCAAAAAGCAGCAGGAAGAAGCCGGCGAAGAGGCTCCCAAAGAGCACAAGAAATTCGGCTTCGTTTCAGTAGCGGCAGGGGATGGAATCAACCAGATCTTCAAGGACCTGGGCGTAGATGAAGTCATTTCCGGCGGCCAGACCATGAACCCCAGCACCAATGATATTTTGGAAGCGGTGGAAAAAGTGGATGCGGATATCGTATTCATCCTGCCGAATAACAAAAATATCATCCTGGCAGCCAACCAGGTACCGGAGCTTTTGGAAGGCAAGACGGCTGTCGTGATCCCGACTAAGACGATCCCCCAGGGTATCAGCGCCCTGATCAATTTCGTCCCCGAAGAAAGCGCCGAGGAGAATGAGAACCATATTACGGAGGGGCTTTCCATGATTAAAAGCGGGGAGCTGACTTATGCGGTAAGGGACACCTCCATAGACGGGGTGGAAATCAAGACCGGCGATTATATGGCTTTAGGAGATGACGGCCTTTTAGGTGTATCCCCGGAAATGGACGGCGTCATTGACCAGATGCTTTCTAAGATGGTGGAGCCGGATTCCGAGATCATCACCCTCTATTATGGGAAAGATGTTGCGGAAGAGGATGCCGAGAAGGTTAGGTCCAGGGTTTCCTCCCGGTATCCTTCCTGCGAGGTAGAGCTTTATAACGGAGGGCAGCCGATTTATTATTACCTGCTTTCCGTAGAATAATGTAAACATTTTTGGCCGTGCAGGGCTTTCCCTGCAGCCTGTGCAGGACCCTGGAAAGAGGGCCTTTGCCCAGGCTGCAGGCCGGATGCCTTTGCATGGCCTTTTTCGAATGGATAAAGCCGTTCCAGGATGCAGGAGCGGATCATTTTCCAACTACCGGCTGTGCGGCCTGGCGGTTGGGAGTGCCGCAGGAAAGCGTTTTGGCGCGGTTATTTCATTTGAAGCGTGCCGGGAAGCAGGACAGCAGGCACACAGAGGAGGCAGCATGCAGTTATCATCCCCGATCCATGAAGTGAAAGGGATCGGACCGAAAACAGAACTTCTTTACCATAAACTGGGCATCTATACCGTTTCCGACCTCTTGATGTATTTCCCGCAGCGCTATATCCAGTATCCGGAGCCGGTGGAAATGGGACTTTTCCAGGTGGGCCATATCGTGGCGTTCCGCGGGCACCTGGTGGGCAGGCCGTCCATCTATACCGGCGGCCGGATGCCGGTGGTTACCTGTAATATTTCCGATGGCAATATCAAGATCCAGATGACGTGGTTCCGTATGCCCTTTATGGCGAAAGCGGTAAAAGTGCCTTATGACCAGGTGTTCTATGGGAAAATCATTTCCAAAAACGGCCGGTTTGTCATGGAACAGCCCCGGGTTTTCCGGATCGAACAGTATGAAGAACTGCGCCATGCCCTCCAGCCGGTCTACCACCTTACCCAGGGGCTGAAGAATGCCACCGTTACAAAGGCGGTCCGCAGCGTCCTGGAAAGCGGCATCTGGCCAAAGGAGGCCCTTCCGGAAAAAGCCCGCAGGAAATACAGCTTCCCTTCCCAGAAGGACGCCTTGTCCTGGATCCATTTCCCATCCTCCACAGAGGAGCTGGAACTTGCCAGGAAAAAATTTTCTTATGAAGAATTCCTACTTTTCCTTGTGGGGGTCCGTTTCCAGAAGATGCAGCTGGCAAAGGTGCCGAACAGCGCGAAGGTTTCCGATTTTGCACTGCAGGAAAAACTGGTTGGCGAACTTGGGTTTGAACTGACCAAGGGGCAGAGGGGTGCACTGGAGGATATCCGAAGGGACGTCTCCGGCAGCGGCTGCATGCAGCGTCTCCTGCAGGGGGATGTGGGAAGCGGAAAAACCATTATCGCGTTCTTGTCCATGGCTTCTTTTGCCCAGGCGGGATACCAGTCTGCTTTGATGGCGCCCACCGAAGTGCTGGCGCAGCAGCATTATGAATCCCTGTGCCAGTTTCTTGACAGCCATGGCCTGCCTTTTAAGGCACTGCTCCTGACAGGATCCATGGGGCAGAAGGAAAAAAAGAGGAACAGGGAGCTTTTGAAAACGGATATGCCTTACCTGGTGGTGGGGACCCATGCCCTGATCCAGGAGGGGGTGGAATTTTCGAACCTGGGGCTGGTGGTGACGGACGAACAGCACCGTTTCGGCGTGCGACAGAGGGACAGCCTGTCCAGGAAAGGCATCCATCCCCATATCCTGGTCATGTCCGCCACCCCGATCCCCAGGACGCTTTCCCTCATTTTGTACGGGGACCTGGACGTTTCCGTCATGGGAGACGTGCCCAAATCCCGGCTGCCCATTAAAAATGCCGTGATTTCCCCTCAGATGCGGACGGCGGCATGGAAAAAGATCTATAAGGAAATAGAGGCCGGCCACCAGGCCTATGTCATCTGCCCGTTAGTGGAAGAATCGGAAGGGGTGGATGCGGAAGACGCAGAGGGCTATTACCAGAAGATGCGGGCGGCTTTCCCTTCCAATATCCGCATCGGCCTTCTGCATGGCAGGATGAAGCCGGAGGAAAAGAATGCGGCCATGGAGGCATTTTCGAAAAATGAGACCCAGGTCCTGGTGGCTACTACTGTAATCGAAGTCGGCATCAACGTACCCAATGCCACTGTCATGATGATCGAAAACGCGGAACGGTTCGGCCTGGCCCAGCTGCACCAGATCCGGGGCCGGGTAGGGCGGGGTGCGTCCCAGTCCTACTGCATCCTGGTAAACGGGAGCGGCAGTGAAGACGCGGAAAAACGGCTGGAGATTGTCAGGGACTCCAGAGACGGGTTTGAGATCGCCCAGCAGGATTTAAAGCTCCGGGGGCCAGGCGAATATTTCGGGGACCGCCAGAGCGGCGGGCTGGACTTTAAAGTAGCGGATATCTACCAGGATGAGGAACTGCTTCAAGAAGCATCCAAAGATGCGGTTCGCATCTTAAAGGATGATCCGAGGCTGGAGAAAGAAAGCCACGCTGAAATAAAGAAACGGGTACAGGAATATATGAAGCAGAGGGGAGAAATAGCCGGTTTATAAGGGCAGGGAAAAAATTGGATGCTTTCAAAGACGGGTGGACATGGAATCCTTATTTACGGCCAAGTGCCAAGAACATGGCCTGCTGCCAATAAAGCGGTTTAAAAAAGACGAAATGCATGTCAAAAGGTGGCTGGGAAAAGCTATTTATCGCTTTTACCAGCCACCTTTTGCATGCAATATTAATGAAATGTTATTGGCAGAAACGGCAAGGCATGCATTTAATGCTTACTGCCGTTTCCTTTCCCATTATGGTTTTCCTGGCGCAGGGAACCGCTGTCCGGAGCTTCTTTGAGGCCGCTGATATCCGGCTTTGCCATCAGGGAATAATTGGTGTAATAAACTACAAACCCGGGCCTTGCCCCATTGGGCTTTTTGACATTTTTCCGCTGCAGGTAGTCAATTTCCACTTTCTCCTGGTTCCTCCCGCTGGAATAATATGCTGCCAGCGCGCCTGCTTCTTCAAAAGCGCGGTCTGTCATTTCTTTCCCTCCGGTCCTTACGATCACATGGGAGCCGGGCATTTTCTTGGCGTGGAACCACCAGTCCCCTCCATTGGCCACATGGAAGGTCAGTTCCTCATTCTGCAGGTTGTTTTTGCCCACATAAATATCAAACCCGTCGGAAGAAATGTAATGGAAAGGCACGCTTTTTTCCGCCCGCTTCATCTTTTTCCTTCCCTGTGCATGCTTCTTTAGGTATCCTGCTTCTTCCAGCTCTTCCCGCACCTGTGCCAGGTCTGCTTCTGTCTGGGCGATGTCCAGCCAGGTGGCGACAGACTGGAGGTGCTCCATATCGGCCTTAGTCTCCATGGTCCTCTGGGAGAGGTCCTCATAAGTCCTCTTCATCTTGCTGTACTTTTCAAAATAATGCTGGGCGTTTTCCGCCGCGGTTTTTTGCGGGTCCAAAGGCACGGTGACCATTTTGCCGTCGTAATAGTTCAGCAGCTCGCATTTTTTTAAACCTGGCTCCACCTGGTAGCCGTATGCATTTAACAGCTCCCCGTAAAGGCGGTATTTTTCCCTCTTCTGTGTGTCAGAGAGCTGTTTTTCCTGCAGGTCATACTTCCTGCGGCACCGTTCCAAAGCGGTGGAAGTGGTTTTTCGAAGGTCCGCTGATTTCTGGCGGATCCTCGAGAAACGTTCTTTGGCCGAATAATAGCTCTCCAGCATTTCCGAAACAGAATCGAAACGGATTTCCTGTGCGTCACGGTATTGTGTAAGCTTTACCGAAGAAAAGGCCACCGGTTCTTTTCCCTGCACCACCAGGTTGGGGTAGAAGTGGCCTTCCTTTACGTCTTCCATAAGCCATAGGAAATGGTTGCTTAAATGCAGCAGGTGTTCCTGGGGAAGGCCCTTTGCCGGGACATCCGGTTCAAGCCCCGCGCGGAAGCAGATTTCCTGGGCGATCAAAGGCGAAATGCCGTAATAGGCGGAATAAATGGCCTTTGCGAGAGGGAAAGGCAGTTTCGACAAGCGCTGGACGAAATTTTCCCCGGTTTCTTCCAAAGGGTTGAATTTGTCAGCTGTGTGGGGGAATACATATTCTTTTCCGGGCAGCAGCTCCCTGAGGGAGGACTGGCGGGCAGAAACATGCTTGATGCAGTCCAGGATCATCCCGTCTTCGTCACAGAAGACCAGGTTGCTGTGCTTCCCCATCAGTTCCATATACAGGTCCTTGCGGCACAGGTCTCCCAGGTCGTTATAATGGAGGATCTCTATGCAGATGATCCGGTCCATCATGGGCTGGTAAATACGCTGGACCTGCCCTCCGGAGATGTGCTTCCTAAGGAGCATGCAGAAATTCGGTGCCTGCAGGGGGCTGATCTTGTTTTCCTCCACAAGCCTTGCCATGGGCAGGGAAGCGTTGGCAGACAAACTGATACGGGATGTCTTCCCGTCCTTTTTTACGGTCAAAAGGATTTCGTCCGCCTCAGGCTGTGCAATTTTGCTGATCCTGCCGCCTTCCGCGGCTTCCTTAAAATCATGTACCAGATTTGCGATTACAATCCCGTCAAAAGCCATTTTTTAAGCATCCTCCGCTTTCTTCTTATCTGTCGTATCTTAGCATGATATGCCGTTTAATACAATAAAGATGCCCCTTTCCACGTTGACTGGAATGTGCAGTATTGTTATAATATTTCGTAAACATTTTATCACCTGCGTTATAACACAGAAGAAGGGAAAAAGAATGATCAGGAGCATGACAGGGTTCGGTAGATGCGAAGCCTCCGACGATGCCAGGAAGGCAGAAGTGGAGATCCGTTCCGTCAACCACCGGTATTTGGACCTGTCTTTAAAGCTTCCGAAACGCTTCAGCGGGATGGAGAACGATATCCGTTCCAGGATCCGGCAGGACGTATACAGAGGCAAGGTAGAAGTTTCCATCGTAGTGGAAGACTTTTCGGAAGGTCAGGCCGTGCTGCATTACAACCGGTCTTTGGCAGGGCGTTACATGGAAGTGGCCAGGCAGATGGAAGAAGAATTTTCCATCCCGAATGGCATGACGGCAGAGCAGCTCTCCCGCATGCCGGAAGTCATCACCATGGAAAACGTACAGACAGACGATGACAAGATGCAGGCCCTGGTCCTCCAGGCGTTAGACGGCGCACTTTCCGCTTTTACCCTTTCCAGGGAAAAGGAAGGCGCCGCGCTCCAGAAGGATCTTTTGGGCAAGCTGGATCATATGGATGCCTGGGTGGTGCGGATAGAGACGCGTTACCCGCAGGTGGTTTCCGAATACAGGCAGAGGCTTACCGACAAGGTGAAAGAGCTGGTGGGCGATGCCAATGTAGAGGAAGGGCGGCTGGCCGAAGAAGTCGTCATCTATGCGGATAAAATCTGCGTAGATGAGGAAACAGTGCGCCTGAAAACCCATATCCGGAACATGAGGGACGTCCTTCTGGCAGATGGCCAGGTAGGGCGGAAGCTGGATTTCCTGGCCCAGGAGATGAACCGGGAATCCAATACGATCCTTTCCAAATCTTCTGATGCGGATATTGCCGACACGGCCATCGACCTTAAGACGGAGGTGGAAAAGGTCCGTGAACAGATCCAGAATATTGAATAACGAGGTGCGGGGATGGACCAGTTAATGAACGTAGGCTTTGGCAACGTGGTCAATACCGGGAAGATCGTTTCTGTGATCTCCGCGGATTCCGCCCCTGCCAGGAGGATGATCCAGACAGCCAAGGAACAGAACATCCTGGTGGATGCCACCCAGGGCCGCAGGACCAAGAGCCTGATCCTGACAGACAGCCGTTACCTTGTTTCATCGGCGCTTTCGCCGGAGACGCTTATGGCGCGTTTTAATATGGGCCTGCAGCAGAAGGAGGATTTTCATGAAGAATGACGGGCTTTTGATTGTGCTTTCCGGCTTTTCCGGCAGCGGGAAAGGCACCGTGATGAAACGCCTTATGGAAAAATATCCGGGCGAATATGCCTTGTCCGTGTCCGCAACTACCCGCAGCCCCAGGGAGGGGGAACGGGAGGGGATTGAATATTATTTCAAAACCCAGGATGAATTTGAAGAGATGATTGCCAACGACGAGCTCCTGGAATATGCTAGGTATGTCGAGCATTACTATGGCACCCCGAAATTTTACGTAGAGGACAAGAGGCGCAGCGGCATCCATGTTTTCCTGGAGATTGAGATCCAGGGCGCTTTAAAGATTAAAGAAAAATTTCCCGACACCCTGCTTATTTTCCTGGTGCCGCCATCCATCCCGGAACTGGCCGGCCGCCTTCGGGGACGGGGTACGGAAAGCGAAGACGTGGTAAAGGCAAGGCTTTCCCAGGCAAGGGTTGAATCCGGTTATATGGACCGGTATGACTATATAGTGGTTAATGACGACCTGGAGATGTGCGTGGAGCAGGTCCATGACATTGTACAGGTGCAAAAATTCCAGGCAAAACGCAGCACCGAGCTGATTTCCCGGCTGCAGCACCAGCTGGACGATTTTCTGAAAGGAGAAAATGTTTAACATGATCCATCCATCCAATGCAGACTTAATGACTGTCGTAAATTCAGATGCAAAGCCGGGGGAAGAACCCATTATTAACAGCCGTTATTCGATCGTCATGGCAGCAGCAAAACGGGCCAGGCAGATCATTGCCGGTGACGAGCCCATGGCAAAGGCTAAATGCAGCAAGCCTTTCTCCATCGCGGTGGAAGAGCTTTATGAGGGCAAGGTAAAAATCCTCAGGGATGAAAGCAAGGAAGACGAATTCCGTGATGACGAGCTGGAGATCAGTCCCGGAATGTATGAATACAACGACCTGGAAACGGTACTTCCGAAGGTGGCGCCTGAAGAGGACGCAGAAGAAGATGACGACGAGGTCATTTTTGATGAGGAAGAGGAAGAACCGCAGGATGAAATGAAAGACGAAACCAATACAGAAGAGTAAGGAGCCGGCGCATTCCGCAGCCTTTTTTGCAGGAATGCGCTGTTCCCATATTTGGAGGAAACCACGCCATTAAGAAACGCACTGCACGCGTAGGCACGGCTTCCCTTATACCCTTTGTATGATGGAATCAATAGAACGGAATTTTACCTATGACCATTTATTTTGTTTCCTTGGGATGTGATAAAAACCTGGTGGACTCCGAACGGATGATCGGCGTCCTGTCCCAGAAAGGATATTCCCTGGTACAGGACCCGGCTCAGGCAGACGTATTAATCGTCAATACCTGCAGCTTTATCCTGGATGCCCAGGATGAAAGCGTCCGCGCGATCCTGGAGATGGCAGAGTACCGCAAAAGCGGGACGGCGAAAGCCCTCCTTGTGACAGGCTGCATGGCGCAGCGCTTTGCGGATGATATCCGGGCGGAAATCCCGGAAGTGGACGCCGTCATCGGCACAGGCTCCATTGATAAAATCGATGAGGCAGTACGGGACGCTTTAGGTGGCAATTATTTCAGTGATACGGATACACCCGGAAAATTCCCGGATGAGGAAATGCCTAGGCTCCTTTCCACTCCTTCTCATTACGGGTATTTAAAGATCTCGGAAGGGTGTGCCAAGCACTGCAGCTACTGCATTATCCCTTCTCTAAGAGGGCCTTACCGCAGCGAGCCCATGGAAGAGCTGGTTGCCGAAGCCGGGAAGCTGGCCGCCTTTGGCGTAAAAGAGCTTATATTAGTGGCACAGGAAACTACCTTGTATGGCATAGACATTTATGGCGAAAAGAGGCTGCCGCAGCTCCTCCGGGCGCTTTCAGAAGTGGAAGGGATAGAGTGGATCCGCCTTTTGTACTGCTATCCGGAGGAAATTACGCCCCAGCTGGTACAGGAAATGAAGGAAAACCCCAAAGTCTGCCATTACCTGGACCTGCCTATCCAGCATGCGGATGATGACATCCTCAAACGGATGGGGCGCAGGACTTCCAGGGAGGAGCTTTTGTCCCTTATTCAATACCTCCGGGAGGAAATTCCGGATATCTGCCTGCGGACTTCCCTGATTACAGGTTTCCCTGGAGAGACGGAAGAGATGCACCAGCAGCTTCTGGACTTTGTAAAAGAAGTACGGTTTGACCATCTGGGCGTATTCCCTTATTCCCGGGAGGACGGCACGCCGGCTGCCCGGTTCCCGGACCAGGTGCCGGAAGAAGTAAAAGAGCGGCGCCGTGATGAAATCATGCAGACACAGCAGGAAGTTTCCCTCCAGCGCAATAAGGAACTGGTAGGAAGGACGATGCAGGTCCTGGTGGACGGGTATCTCCCTGATGATGACGTTTATGCAGGAAGGACTTACCGCGATGCCCCAGATGTGGATGGCATGATCTTCCTTTCTTCAGACTGCACGCTGATGAGCGGGGACATGGTGGACGCCGTGGTTACGGAAGCATCAGAATACGATTTGATAGGAGAGTATGAAAATGAACCTGCCGAATAAACTGACCATGCTGCGGGTGTTTATGATCCCTTTTTTTGTCATCTTCATGCTTTGCCCGCTGCAGATCCCTTACAATAATTTGATCGCGCTGGCGATTTTCGCGTCCGCCAGCTTTACGGATTACCTGGACGGGCATATCGCAAGGAAATACCACCTGATAACCAATTTCGGGAAATTCATGGACCCTCTGGCGGACAAGCTGCTGGTGGTAAGCGCTATGGTATGCCTGGTAAAGCTTGGGGAGCTTGCAGCATGGATCGTGATCATTATTATCTGCAGGGAATTTACCATCAGCGCGTTCCGGCTGATCGCGGCAGAGAACCAGATCGTGATCGCTGCCAGCTACTGGGGCAAATCCAAGACCGTCTGCCAGATGGCCATGGTCATCCTGCTGCTTTTGGACCTTCCGGGCATGTTCTTCCATGTGCTTACCCAGATCGCCATTTATGCGGCTTTGGTTTTGACCATCGTTTCCCTTGTGGATTATATCTATAAGAACCGTGCTGTATTAAAAGAACAGAGCTGACGCAAAGGAGGATGCCATGCGTGTCATTGCTGGAGAAAAAAGGCACCTGCCTTTAAAGTCCGTGCCGGGGATGGATACCCGCCCGACCCAGGACAAAATAAAAGAGACCTTGTTTAACATCCTGCAGATGGATGTGCCCGGAAGCCGTTTCCTGGATATTTTCGCGGGTACCGGCGGGATCGGCATTGAAGCCTTAAGCCGCGGCGCGGAATTTGCGGCTTTTATTGATTCATCCCGGGCTGCCGTAAAATGCATCGAGGAAAACCTGGCGTTTACGGGACTTTCGGAAAAAGCCCTTGTATTCGGGAAGGACGTGCTTCCGGCACTGCGCATGTGCGAGAAGCTGGAGCCCTTTGACCTGGTATATATTGACCCTCCATATGGAAAAGGGCTGGAGGAAGAAGTTTTGACATATCTTTCCACTTCCTCTATTATTACAAAAGGCTCGCTCCTCATCGTGGAAGCAGGCCTTGGCACCGAGTTTGGATATCTGGACGATTTCGGGTTTACCATGACGAGGTGTAAAAAATATAAAACAAATATGCATGTTTTCCTTAGGAAAAAAGATGCAGGAGAGAGGGAAAATGATTAGGGCTATTTATCCAGGGTCTTTCGACCCGGTGACGCTCGGCCACCTGGATATTATCAAAAGGACTGCCGCCATCGTTGATGAACTGGTCGTAGGAGTGCTGGTGAACAAGGCAAAAAATCCGTTGTTTTCAACGGATGAACGTGTTAGTATGTTAAATGAGGTAATGAAGGACATCCCAAATGCTTACGCGGAAGCATCCGAGGGGCTTTTGGTTGATTTCGCCCGCGAAAAGCAGGCAAATGTCATTATCCGCGGCCTTAGGATGGTCACTGATTTTGAATACGAACTGCAGATCGCCCAGACAAACCGGATGATGGATCCGGATATTGAGACGATGTTCATGATGACCAGTTTGGAATATTCTTATTTGTCCTCTAATACGGTAAGGGAAGCCGTCGCTTTTGGAGCAGATATCTCCAAATTTGTGCCGGCGCAGCTGGTAAGCCGTATTAACGAAAAGAGAAATCAATGTAAGGAGAACCTTTGACATGGCAAGCAGAATAGAAGAAATTATTGAAGAAATTGAAGAGTACATTGGCGACTGTAAATTCCAGCCATTCTCCAATACAAAGATCATTGTAGACAAAGATGAGATGGAAGAGCTGCTGAGCGAGCTGAAGGCCAGGACGCCGGAAGAGATCCGCAAGTACCAGAAAATCATCAGCAATAAGGAAGCTATTCTGGCAGATGCCCAGGCAAAGGCGGATTCTATTATTGCAGAGGCTACTGCCGAGACCAACGAACTGGTCAGCGAGCACCAGATCATGCAGCAGGCTTACGCCCAGGCAAATGAGATTGTAAATGCCGCCACAAAGCAGGCCCAGGAACTGACCGACAATGCCACCAGGCAGGCCAACGAAATCCAGACCAGCTCCATCCAGTATACGGATGACATGCTTAAAGCTATGGAAGACATCCTTGCCAATGGCATCAACCACGCACAGAGCGATTATGACGCTTTGATGTCCAACCTTCAGAAGTGCATGGACGTGGTACAGGAAGACCGCAGGCAGCTGCAGCCGCAGCCGGAAGAAGAGCCTGCCCCGGAAGATTACCAGCAGCAGGATGCGGCAGATGCGTCTTCCCGGGAAAAGGGCATTTCTACCATCTGACCTTTTGGCTGCCATGTCCAGAAGGCTGTACTGTTTACGAGCCGGCGATGCTGGCATAGGGTGCGATTGGAATGGCAGGATACGATCGATATAGAAAAAGAAATTTACATCCGGGTATGCTGATATGGCAGGCCCGGATGTTTTTTTGTGTAATGAGCCATCGAGTGGGAGCATGCCCTCCCGGGCTCCAATCCGATGGCTGACGGATATAATCCTTAAAGGACAGACATACATTTAAAATCGTCTTTCGGAGACGGTATTGCTGCATCGTAAGGGATCCTCCCGCTGGAGCAGGTCCCTCCTCACGATATATATTGGAGGAAACGCATGAGAGAGATCCGAATTACGGAAAATGAAGCGGGCCAGCGCCTTGACCGGGTATTAGGAAAATACCTGGACAAGGCCCCTGCGGGATTTATTTACAAGATGCTCCGCAAGAAAAATATAAAAGTAAACGGGAAAAGGGCGAAAGGGGATGAACGCCTTAGTGCCGGGGACATGGTGGAGATCTTTTTTTCAGAAGAAACTTTTGCCAAAATGCGTTCCGGACAGCAGTTTCATCCTGTATCCCATCCCCATCTGGACATTGTTTATGAGGACGGCCAGGTGCTTATATTAAATAAGCCCGCCGGCATCCTTTCCCAGAAGGCATCTGCCAAAGATGTATCTATTAATGAAGAAATGCTTTCCTACCTTATGGAAAAGGGGGAAGTGACAGAAAAGTCCCTTGCCGTTTTCCGCCCGTCCATTACAAACCGCCTGGACCGCAATACCTCCGGCATCATCCTGGCGGGAAAGACCCTTCCGGCACTGCAGCAGCTCTCCGGGTGCCTTCGGGACCGGACTGTAAAAAAGTACTATAAATGCCTTGCCGCCGGCAGGATCGATGAGGACAGCACGATTTCAGGGTATTTATTAAAGGACGAAAAAACCAACAAGGTGCAGGTGCTGGACCATGCCGCGGAAGGGGCTTCCAGGATTATTACAAAGTACCACCCGCTTGCGCATTACGAGGGAGCCACCCTGCTGGAGATCGAGCTGGTGACGGGCAGGACCCACCAGATCAGGGCACACCTTTCATCCATCGGCCACCCCATCATCGGGGACCGGAAATACGCCGATATGTCCAGGTTCCCGAAAGAAGCTTCCGTGGCGCCATACCAGGTGCTCTGGTCTTATAAAGTATGTTTTCCGATGATGCAGGATGCCCTAAAAAACCTTTCCGGCAGGGAATTCGTTGTGAAAGATCCTCCTGCTTTTTGTCAAGCGCTTCGTCATTTTGTATAATTACATTACTGATACAAAATATGAAATGTTAAAAATGCCTGAAAATATTGCGATTCACAAACAAATCTCTTATAATAAAGACAACGTTTAGTTGACGTGTAATTTCAACATGAGGAGGATGACTTCAATGAAACACATGGAAGCAGATGTTGTTGTTGTTGCTTGTGGTATGTCTGGCCTTGCTGCTTTGACACAGGCACAGGAGAGCCTGAATGCAACCGGCGGCGGCACAGCTGTTGCATTCGAAAAATCTGGTACCAGCGGTGGTGCCGCAAACATGGGCATGGCCCTTCTGGCATTTGAATCCCAGCTGCAGAAAGAGCAGATGTACAATGACTTCACAAAGGACGATGCATTCCGGTTCTTTATGGAATATGTACATTGGCGCTCCAACGCAAGGGTTGTCCGCAAATGGTTCAATATGTCCTCTGACACCATCCAGTGGCTGCAGGACAAGGGCGTTGAATTCCTTGGCGTATTCAAATACTTCAAGAATTCACACGCTACCCAGCATATGGTAAAGGCACCGGGTTCCAACAAGCCCAGCGAGCGTTCCGCATCTTACATGAACAAACGCCTTACCGAATATGTACAGGAAATCGGCGGCAAGATCATCTTCAACACCCCGGTGAAAGAAATCCTGACCGGCTCCAAGGGCCAGGTTCGCGGGGTTATCGCAGTTGATGAAAACGGCGAAGAGATCGAATGCCTTTGCAACGCAGTTATCGTTGCTACCGGCGGTATCGGCAACAATGTAGACATGATCGAGAAGTACATGGGATGGAAATGGGGCGTTGACATGTTCACCTTCCGTATTCCGGGCATCGATGGCGACGGCCTTAACATGGCATGGAACATCGGCGCAAGGAAAGCGAAGATCAACATGGAAGTTACCTACAATACTCCGGGTACTACCGATATCTTCAAGACCCTTTCTGAAGTAGGACGCCAGCCGAACCTGATGGTCAACCTGAAAGGCCAGAGGTTTATCAATGAAGAGATTATGGATAACACCACCTTCACCGGCAACTCCCTGCTGCTCCAGAAAGAGCACTGCGGATTCACCATCTGGGATCAGAACATTGTAGATTACTACAAAGAGCATGGCCTTGATTACATTACCTACCATCATGGCATCACCCATATGGACAAATGGGATGAAGAGCTGGATGCTTACCTGAACCACAAGGGCATCGCAGCCAGCGGGCTTTCCATGCTGCATGAAGGTATGGATGACCAGGCCAGCGGCCAGACCAACTTCTGGAAGTTCGACAGCATCGACGAGCTGTGCCAGGTTACCGGTATCAACGAGAAGAACCTCAAAGCTACCATTGCAGAATACAATGAAATGTGCAACGGCAACATGAGGGGCTATGACTGGCAGTTCCTGAAAGACCACAGGTTCCTGAAACCGATTACCAAGGCTCCGTTCTATGTAGCACGCCACTTCCCAGGCGGCTATGGCTCCTTAGGCGGACTGGAAGTAACCGACAACATGGAAGTCTGCGATGACAACTTCGATCCGATCCCGGGTCTGTATGGATGCGGCAATGATACCGCTACTGTATTTGCAGATTCCTACTGCTTCTACAATCCGGGTTCCACCATGTCCTATGCTATCAACTCCGGACGTATTGCTGCCATGTCTGCAGTAGCATATATGGATTCCGATGAATTTATCGATCCGGAAGAGTAAAGAAAATAAGCAGTCATGACTGCTTGTCAATATTTTGAAGAGGGGGGTAACGGCAGATATAGCAATATATCTGCCGTTATTTTTTAAAGGAGATTACCAATGGACAAACGAGAAAAGAAAATTATGGAATACATCCTGGAGGACGGCCAGGTCCTGATCCTGGAAGAGGATGAAGTCTCCACCCGTGTCCACCATTATGATAAAGAAAAGAATACTTCGAAAATGATCGCCATGGGCCCGAAGAATTTGGAAAATGCCGACGAGGAAATGGAAAAGATCGCAAAGCAGTTTTTGGAACTCCAGAAGAAAAACGCCCATGACGTGAACGAGAAAAAACTCTTGAAAGAGGTTTCCGGCATTTGGAAGACCTGCACTTCAGAGACAGAATTTTTGTCAAAAATTGCTTTTTTCGTTGCGGCTGCCCTCAAACAGTCTTATGAAGAAATCGGGAAAGATCCGAAAGCATGTAAATTCAAAGTGGAAGACCAGAACCCCAATGTAAATGCCCTTCATGGCATGCATATTATCGGGGAAATCTTAAATTCGGCCCAGCATAAAGACGGGAAAGTCAACGCCGTTGAGGGCGAGAAAGCTTCTCCCTTCTAATATATCGTAAGGAGGGACCCGTTCACGGCGGGAAGATTCCCTTCCATGTACCAGCCGCATCGTCCACCGTATCACCTGGAAAGGCGGTGACGCAGGCCGCGCCTTCACGCGAAGCGTGATTTTTCATGGCACGGTTCTCTTTATGGGCGATTTGATAAGCGGCATATGTCCATCTTTATGAGGTTTGTTCCAGCCGCATCCATCCTGCTGCCAGCATAACTATTCCGGATTGGTTATTATCCCATAACTGGGAAAATGTAATGTATCAATCATTGATAAATACGAATTGATTTTGGGGGTTATTCACAGCGCAGCTTGTTGAATGCGGCTTTTTTATTTGGTAAGATAGCCGTAGAAAATAATAGTAATAGAAAGCTTTTTGGTTAGTTTATACAAACCACCAGAAGAAGAGGAGGAAACAACGTGGCGAAAGTAGAATTTTTCGTTGACGGAGTCAAGGTTGAAGCAGAAGAAGGGACAAGCGTCCTTCGTGCCGCTTTGGATGCCGGGATTTATATCCCGCATATTTGTTCCCATCCTGACCTGGAAAGCCGGGGCGGCTGCAAATTGTGCGTCATCCAGATTGAAGGTGAAGAAGGGACGCACCTTTCCTGCCGTACCACCGTTAAACCAGGCATGAAGGTGACGACAAAAAATGACCGGCTGGACCAGATCCGCCGTGTATCTATGGAATTTATGCTGGCAGGCCATCCGCATGACTGCACTACCTGCAAGATGTACCTGAAATGCGAGTTCCAGGCAATGATCCAGTATGTAGGCGCATTTGCCGGCAGGATGAGGGACGTTGTAAAGACGACCACCCATATCAACGTAAACAACCCGTTGATCGTTCGTGAAATGGAAAGATGTATCGTCTGCGGCAGATGTATCCGTGCCTGCAAAGACGTCCGCGGAGTAGGCATCCTCCAGCTGAACAAAAAGGATGGCAACTACGAAGTCTATGTAGGGACCAAGGATGACAAACCCTTAGTTGATGCGGAATGTGCATTCTGCGGTGCCTGCGTGGAAGTCTGTCCTACAGGCGCACTCCAGGACCAGGCAGGGGTATTCAGTTCCAATTATCCGAGAAAACAGGCCCTGGTACCTTGCGAAGCAGAGTGCCCGGCACATATCGATATTCCGGAATATATCCGCCTTGTCAAAGAAGGGAAAAACTCCGAGGCAGTTGCCGTCATTCGTGAGAAAGTGCCTTATCCGCACGCACTTGGCCTTGTCTGCGTACATACCTGCGAATCAAAGTGCAAACGTTCCTACCTGAACAGCGCCCTTTCCATCCGCAACTTGAAGCGTTATGCCGCGGAGCATGATGACAAGCAAATCTGGAAAGAAAAATCCAAGATCAAACCGGCAACTGGCAAGAAAGTCGCTGTAGTAGGTGCAGGGCCTACCGGCATGACCGCCGCGTTCTATCTTGCAAAACAGGGACATGATGTCACTGTTTATGAGAGAAACCACAAGGCCGGCGGATATATGCAGTATGGTATCCCGAAATACAGGCTGCCCCGCGAAGTTGTTGATTCCGAAAACCAGATGATCCTGGACCATGGCGTAAAGCTGGTTACGGATTCTGAAATCAAGAATGTACAGGACCTGAAATCTGTGGGCTATGACGCAGTACTGGTTGCTGTCGGCACACAGGCAGGCAAAGATGCGGTAATCCCGGGACTGGATGGATGCGGCATGCATACCACTGCCGTTGAATTCCTCCGCAAGATTTCCAACGGGGAATCCGACCCGAACGTAAAAGAAGGTGCCAAGGTCATCGTCCTGGGCGGCGGCAACGTAGCCTTTGATGCAGCCAGGACCTCCGCAAAACTGGGTGCCAAAGTTTCCCTGTTCTGCCTGGAAGCAAGGAGCCAGATGCTTGCTGACGATGAAGAAATCGAACAGGCCCAGGAAGAGGGCGTCGAAGTACATGATGGTACTACCAACCTGGAAATCATCGGTTCCCCGACGAAACTGGAAGGCCTTCGCTACGCAAAGATCAATGGTTTCAAGTTCGGCCCGAAAGGCCTTGAAGTAGACAAGGTAGAGGGTTCCGAGGCAGTTGAAAAGGGTGACTATATCATCTTCGCCATGGGACAGAAGACAGACCTTCAGGATTCCTTCGGCCTTGAAATTAACCGCTTCGGATATCCTGTCATGCAGGATGTATCCCACAAGACTACCACAGATGGCATTTTCGCTGCAGGCGACTGCATCACCGGTACCAAGTCTGTGATCCTCGGTATCGAAGGCGGCAGGGAAGCTGCTACCGAGATTGATAAATACCTGGGCGGCGATGGGGATATCGATGAAGTCCTTTATGACAGGGAGCCTTTGAACCCGAACATCGGATACAGGGAAGGGTTCAACCGGATTCCGAGGGAAGAGCTCCAGGTAGAAAGTATTGACAAGAGGGCACGTTCCTTTACACCGGTCGATTTCGGATTTACACCGGAACAGTCCGGATGCGAGGCCGAGAGATGCCTCCAGTGTGACCTTCGCTGTGACCTCCACAAAGTTAAAATGTGGACCGAGTATTAATGTGGGAATGGAGGGACGACCCGAATGGAACGAATTTGTGATGTAACTGACGAGTCCTTAAAGGCGCTCGTAGAAGAATCGAAAAATGCCGGCCCGGATACTGGCGTATGTCCGGTCGAGGCTTCTTTGAAGATTGCGACGGAAGCTTTGAAAAATTCCTGCGGGAAAGGCGTTATGTGCCGTGACGGCCTGCGCCAGGTTTACCTGATCCTGGCAGACATTGTGAATGGCCGTGGCAAGGCAGATGACTATGAACTGCTGGATGAAATCCTGGGCGTGATTGTAGAATGCGCAGACTGCGACCTTTCTTATACAGCAGCTTTTACAATCCAGAACCTGATGCATGAAAACCAGTCTGACTTTGAAGAACATATCAAGCGCAAGAGCTGCAAGAACCTGATCTGTGTCGGATGCCATACCGTACATATCAATGCAGCCCTCTGCAAAGGCAGTGGGGAATGTATCAAAGCCTGCCCGGCAGGTGCGATCAAAGGCGGAGAAGGCCTGTTCAGTGTCATCGACCAGGCAAAATGTACGAAGTGCAACATCTGTATCGACAAATGCCCCAATGGCGCGATCAAGGGTGCAGGCTTTATCAAGCCACAGGGCCCGACAGAGCCGGGACCAGTCGGTTCCTTTGGCGCAGCTGCAGGCGGACGCAGGAGACGCCGCGGCGGCTGACTATAAAGATGCTGCTTAGATTCATTGCTTGAAAAGCGATGGCTTAGGCTGCGCCTTCGCACGGATTGCGGATTTTCATGGCGCGGATCTGCAGATATTATTGCCCTTCCTGGCAGGAGGCTG
>CADBRV010000131.1 GCA_902797185.1 uncultured Lachnospiraceae bacterium | reverse complement strand
GCATCCTATTGCACAACAGGATAAACCGCCTGCGGGGATTTTCGGAAAGCCTTTTATACATTTGGATAAAACTGCTTGGCAGCATTTTCAGAAAGGGCATTAAGTATTGGAAAACAGCATCTACCTGAAACACAAGGCGAGGGAGCAGCGCATTGCGCAAAACAGCGTCCTTTCCATTTGTGTCAACCTCGCTTTGTCCGTTTTCAAAGGCGTCATTGGCATATTTTCCGGTTCTGCAGCCATTTTATCGGATGCAGTGGAAAGCTTAAGTGACGGCCTCTCTTCCCTGATCACCCTGCTGGGGATTAAGCTTTCTTACAAAGTACCGGATAAAAAGCATCCCTTCGGTTATGGACGGATTGAATATGTCAGTGCCAGCCTGATTTCTTTCCTGGTCCTGTACGCGGGCATTACTTCCCTCACCGGCTCGGTGAATGAGATCCTGCACCCCGCTTCCAGCAAATATACAGCCCTTTGGCTGGCAATCCTGGGCGTGGCACTGCCGATCAAGTTCATCTTAGGCACTTATTTGAAAAAAGAAGGGAAAAAGGAAGGCTCCCATTCCCTTTCGGCTTCCGGTAATACGATCCGCCACAGCAGTATCCTTTCCGCCTCGACTTTGGCAGCCGCAATCATCCTCTACACAACAGGACATAATATTGAGGCCTGGTTTGGCGTAATCATTGCGGTTTTTACTTTAAAAAACGGGATTTCCCTGCTGCTGGAAACCATGTCGGAAATCCTTGGAAAAAGGACAGATGCAGAGCTGGCGCGCACCATCAAGGAAGAAGCCTGTTCTTTCCCGCAGGTGCTGGGGGCTTATGACTTATTTGTCCATAATTACGGTCCCGGGAAGCATATTGGTTCCGTCCATATCGAAGTACCGGAAAACCTCTCTATGGACGAATTAGACACCTTAGAGCGGAATATAACGTCGAAGGTCTACCAAAAGACAGGAGTGCTTTTGGCTGGTATTTCCATTTATTCCCAGAACGGTTCGGAACCGGAAACCCAGGAAAAGAAAAAAGAAGTGCAGGGAATCCTGCAGGCATTCCCGCAGGTCCTGGAGACGCATGGGTTCTACTATAATAAGGATAAGAAGCAGCTGCAGTTTGATATCGTTATTTCGTTTTCGGAAAAGCAGAGGCAGAGGATATACCGGGAGGCCCTTGCGAAGGTACAGGAAACCTTCCCGGGTTACCAGGTGAAAATGAATCTGGATGCGGATGCGTCGGATTAATATAGCTTGACATTTTAATGGCGGCAGATAGGGACCATGCCATAAGGGACCCAGGAAAAGCGATGGCTAGCTTTTCCTAGGTCCCTTATGGCATGTGTTTTATTCTTTGATAGGCGATGTAATTTCCTTCATCGTCAAACTTGCTTCATACTTGTTGCGTGCGCATTATTCTTTTCTTTTTGCGGATATGGGCATGCTGATTGCTGCATGAAATAAATTATTTATCTTTCTCAATTTGGCCCATCAATAGCGCAGAAAGCGGAAGACGCCGAATACCTTGCCTAAAATGGCCACCTCCGGCACCAGGATCGGGTCCATGGAGTCATTTTCCGGTTGCAGGCGGAAATAACCGTCCTCTTTATAAAACCTCTTTACGGTAGCGGAATCTTCAATCATCGCTACGACAATGTCCCCGTTTTCCGCAGTAGAACAGCGTTCAACCAATACGGTATCGCCATTTAAGATGCCGGCATTTACCATGCTTTCGCCTTTGACTTTCAGCATGAAGGTCTCTTCATTCGGCATGTATTCAGTCGGGATAGGGAAGTAGTCTTCGATATTCTGCTGGGCCAGGATCGGCTCACCGGCAGCAACCTGCCCTACAATCGGTACATTTACGACCTCGCGCCTGGCTAACTGGAAGGAATCGTCCGTGATCTCAATGGCACGGGGCTTTGTAGGGTCGCGGCGAATGAATCCGTTTTTTTCCAGGGTTTCCAGATGGGCATGGACAGAAGAAGTGGATTTCAGGTGCACCGCGTCGCAGATCTCCCGCACGGAAGGCGGGTATCCTTTCTGCAATATTTCTTCCTTGATATATTCAAGGATTTCCTGCTGCTTTTTTGAAATCTTCCTGTCTGCCATGTCAAACTCCTTTGCCCATTTTCCCTTTTACTTATTCTCAAGGATACCATATGGGCCCTTAAAAAGCAAACATACATTCCAAATATATGTTCGATTATCCTTGACAAACAAACGTTCGAATTATATCATAAATATGAAATCAAACAGATGTTCGATTGTTTCAGAAAGCCGGGGGTTGGACATGGAAAACAGGAAAAGAAACAGCAGTACAGGACACAAAGCGGTAAGGTACAGCCGCAGGAGGCGCCAGAGGAGGAGGATTTCCCTTATGCTCCTTCCTTTGGTATTATCAGTGGCATTCTTTGCCGCCGGGGTACGGTGCGTATACCAGGCAAATGCCTCATCCCAGATTGAGCCAAAGAAATATTACACATCAGTCAGGATCAAATATGGAGATACGCTTGAGAGCATTGCTTCCGAACACATGTCCCCGGGATATAAAGATTCTGCGAAGTATATTAAAGAAATCATGAAGATCAACCGCCTGAATGATACGACGATCCATGCCGGGGAATATCTGACCATCCCTTATTATTCTTATGAAGAAAACCCGTCAGATGGTTCGTATTCTGCATCCACGGCTTCCGAAAGCCAGCTGTAAAACACTTTGCCCAATATATCGCAAGTATTAATATTCCAGGCAGCAGTCAAGGAAGGCAAAATTGTCCGCTGCCTGGGACTAATACATGTGTAGATTATATACTGCTCAGGATAATATCTAT
>CADBRV010000130.1 GCA_902797185.1 uncultured Lachnospiraceae bacterium | reverse complement strand
AGGCTCAATCTTACTTTTTCTGGACATAGAAATACCCCCAAGTAGGTTTTATATTTCAATGTCCTACTTGGGGGTAGCATATCAAACGTCCTGGGGTTTTTCTTTTCTATGCTTTTTATCTGCTGAAAGGCATTCTTACAATTCCCAAAATTTTCCCATTCTGAAATTTCTACGAGCTGAAGAACTTTTTTCCATTCAGAACGTTTGGCGAGCCGAAAACTTTCTGCTACGCGGAAACCTTTTGCAAGCCTGGCAGCTTTTTACCAGCTCAAAAGCTCATAGCCGTCTTCGGTCACAACCAGCTGGACTTCCCACTGGGCAGACGGCGAACCATCCTCGGTATAAACCGTCCAGTCATCGTCCTCATCTACCACTACGTCTGCTTTTCCAAGGTTGATCATCGGCTCGATGGTAAAGCACAGGCCCGGTGCCATGACCATCTCGGTGCCGGGCTGGGAAACATAGCTGACGAATGGGTCTTCGTGGAATTCTTTCCCGATCCCATGGCCGCCGATTTCCCTCACAACGCTGTAACCCTGGGACATGGCAAACTGGTTGATGGCATTGCCCATGTCTCCTAAGAAATGCCAGGGCTTTACCTGTTCGAGGCCGATCTCGATGGCTTTTTTCGTATCATTGACCAGCTTTACCCAATCATCCTGGACATCTCCCACCAGGAACATCCTGGAGGAATCGGAGAAATAACCATTTAAAATCGTAGAGCAGTCCACATTGATGATGTCCCCTTCTTCAAGGATTTCATCGTCACTGGGAATGCCATGGCACACCACGTCGTTGATGGAGGTGCACACGCTCTTGGGGAATCCCTCATAATTTAATGGTGCAGGAATCCCGCCCATCTCTGTAGTAACTTTATATACAATATCGTCAATTTCCTGGGTGGACATGCCGGCATGGATCTGCTTTCCTACCTCGTCCAGACAGGCAATGTTGATTTTCGCGCTTTCCTTAATGCCTGCGATGTCCTTGGGAGTCTTGATTAATTTCCGGGATGGCACGATATGCCCTTCCAGTTCCAATTCCCGAAGCTTTTCGTCAAATCCCTCGTGGCAGTATTTGTATTTTTTCCCGCTCCCACACCAGCATTTGTCGTTCCTACCTAACTTGTGAAGCATAAACAATCGCTTTCCTTTCTAAACGCCTCTGGCGCCTGTTTTTCGTGCCTGCAGGAATAGCCTGCCCTGCCGGCTTTTGTCCTCCTGCCCTTCTTTTCTCCCACGCTATCCATAATAGCACACAAATCCGGGGATTGTCCGCTTTTATCACATTCCCGGTAAAGGCTGCCGGCAGTTCTCATAGAACCGGAGATTCCTGCCTCGCTTCCACCTGCACAGGCACCTTAAGCCCTCCCTGGCGGGCCCTCCGCAATGTCCTTGGATAAAAGTCCAAGCTTCCCGTCCCGCAGTCAGGGCACCTGCCGGCAGTTCCAAGCACTTTTCGTTCTAGCTGTCCTGCCGCTTCGGCCGCACCGGGACGCCGTTGATTTCCACCTGGTCATTGATGGGGATGACGACGCACATATGCCCGTCCACTTCCTGTACCGTGACAAGGTCCGCTTTTTCCGGAGCCACCTTGATGGAGATATCCGGCATCGTGACGGAAAACTGGCGGGTGTTCACCAGGTTGGCAGCCTGCAGCTGGGCATCGTCCTTTTCCACCGCCTGGGAAAATTCCTCATCAAATTTTTCCATCTTTTCATTCGGCACGCCGCATTTTTCCATGACGCCCCGAACTTCCCTCTTGGAAAGCACCAGGGGGTCCGGCTCGTCCTTCGACTCCTCCAGCATGTCGTAAATGGAGGAATGGATTTCCTTTACGGTCTCAAAATCGCAGTCTTCCTCCAGCGTGTCCATGATGACCTTGTTAAAAGCGCCCATCTGTGAACCAGCGGAAAACGGGGTCTCACACCCGAACAAATCCTGGATCATGCCTTCCTGCAGGTCCTCCGGCTTTTTCGTATAGTACAGGATATGGTGGATATCGCCGCACCGGTCGGAAAAGGCCGGGAACAGGAAGCCATCGGAAGGACGGTCCACGATCCAGTCCCGGATGCGCTCCACAAAATTCCCCTCCTGGGGGTCAAAGCTGAGCCCCTCTTTGGAAAGCTTTACCGGGCAGATGCTGCAGAGCAGGTATTCATAGACATTGTCCGAGGCGTCAAACATTTCGGTTTCATCCGATGCTTTTCCCGGCACGTCATAGGTGGCATGGGCCACGATGATATAATAATTTTCCTTATAAAAATAGGTCTCGATGACCTTTTCATAAAACTGGTCCAGCAGATTGTCCTCTTCCAGGCCGCTGTCCCGGAGTTTTAAAAGGAACGCCTGGGTCCCGCCTTCCGCCTCGCTCTCCAGCGGGAATTCCATCTCCAGGAGGTTCTTCCCCAGCTGGCCGGAAAGGGTCTTCTTCATCAGATCCAGATATTTATAACCTACTTCTTCCGGCAGGGAAAGGAAGGCATCTTTGCTTTTCGCCTGGATTTTTTTCTCTGCGTTTACATAACAGCCGGCGATCCTGGAAATTGTGCAGTTCTCATAAGTAAACTGCCTGCGGATCTCGCTGATTTCTTTTTTATTCATGCCTTAACCCTTTCCTTTTCCATGTGCTGCCTGGTTTTCGGAATCGTGTCCGCTTGTCCCCGGCTCCTTAGGCTTCGCCCATTCTCCATCTTTTCGAGCACTGTCCATTTTTTCTGAATGTCCAAGATCTGCTGCTGCTTTTTCTGCTGCTTCCGGCCGGAAGGAGGTAAAGCCGTGGGGATATAATTCCTGCAGCGAATAAAACAGCCTTCCTCCATCTTCCCCTTCCAGGATAACCTCTGCCTCTTCCATGGAGCAGCACAGCTCGCTCATGACCTGCCGGCAAGCACCGCAAGGGACTGCTTCCTGGGGAGTTTTTCCGCAGCAGACCAAGACCGCTTTAAAATGCCGGCAGCCCTCGGAAACCATTTTGAACAGTGCCGTCCTCTCTCCGCAGTTGGAAAGGCCATAGGAGGCGTTTTCCACGTTGCAGCCGCTGTAAATTTTCCCGTCTTCCCCCAGCACCGCTGCGCCCACTGGGAATCCGGAGTAAGGCGCATAAGCAAAGCCCTTTGCCTTCCGTGCTTCCCGGGAAAGCGCCTCTACCTGCGCATCGCTCAACCTGCTTTCCATTTCTCCCTCCATAAGAAAAACCCGGAGGCAGGAGCCTTCCGGGTTTTGTAATTTTAAGCTTATATTGCCCAAAAGCAGTTTGTCAACGCTTGCTGAACTGCGGTGCGCGACGAGCGGCTTTGAGACCATATTTCTTACGTTCTTTCATACGCGGATCCCTGGTCAGGAAGCCAGCCTTCTTCAGGACTGCCCTGTATTCCGGATCTGCTTCCAGAAGGGCCCTTGCGATGCCATGGCGGATCGCGCCTGCCTGTCCGGTTGCCCCGCCGCCCTTTACGGTAACGATGGCGTCGAACTTGTCAGCTGTATCAGTCGCTTCCAGCGGCTGGCGTACAGTAACCTTGAGGGTGTCAAGGTCCAGATATTCGTCGATGTCCCTGCCGTTGATGGTGAATTTGCCGGTACCCGGTACCAGATAAACCCTGGCTACGGAAGTTTTTCTTCTGCCGGTTCCATAATATCTAACACTGGTCATGATGATCTACTCCCTCCTTAAAATTCCAGGACCTGCGGCTTCTGGGCTGCGTGTTTGTGTTCCGGTCCTGCGTATACGAACAGCTTCCTGTACATCTGCTCGCCAAGGGGTCCCTTCGGCAGCATGCCTTTTACAGCGTACTCGATGACACGTTCCGGATGGGTGTTCAAGAGCTCGCGCAGGGTTGCGGACTTAAGGCCTCCGACATAATCGGAATGACGGTAGTAAACCTTCTGGTCCAGCTTCTTGCCGGTAACTTTGATTTTATCTGCATTTACAACGATGACATAATCGCCGGTGTCAAGATGCGGCGTGTACATCGGTTTATTTTTACCTCTTAATACTTTTGCAACTTCAGCAGCAAGGCGGCCAAGGGTCTGTCCCTCTGCATCCACTACATACCACTTTCTCTCGATGTCAGTGGCTTTCGGAATATATGTTTTCATAGGTTCCTCCTCGAAACATGCTTCATTACGTCCGAAAACAGCGGTAATGTCCGGACCGTCCGTTTTCCTGTTGGACAAATGACTCTTTCTGCGGTGGAAAAATCTTTCGGGGCTGTGAAGGATCTCCCACACTTTTACAGACTAAGATATTATAGTCGTAAGGCTCTTCCTTGTCAATTGGTTTGCCCGGATTTTTCACGATTATACAAGCCGTAAATGATAATGTCCTGATGTACCACAAATGAAAATGTCCCGTTTATGGTAGAGCCTAATTTTCTATATTCTGCCAGACAAAAGGGACTGGTCGCCGCGATGCATTCACCATCCCTCATGTCGCTTCAAACGGGTCATCCAGGAAATAGGTGTTAACCAGCGTAAGCCCATGGGCAGGTGCCGTAGGTCCTGCCGCATCCCGGTTTTTCGCTTCCAGCATCCCGGAAATCTGTTCCGGGGTAAAATAGCCGCAGCCCACCTGCAGCAACGTCCCCGCGATGATCCTTACCATATTGTATAAAAAGCCGTTCCCTCGGACACGGATCGTTACCATGTCCCCTTCTTTGCGGACGCCGCATTCATAGAGGGTCCGCACCGTGGTCTTCGCGGAAAAATGAGGAGAAGCGAAACTGATAAAATCATGCTCTCCCACCAGGTATCCTGCCGCCTCCTGCATAGCTGCCACGTCCAAAGGGCGGTAATAATGGTAGCTGTAAAGCCTCTCCGTAGGGAGGGGCATCTTCCGGTTCAGGATCCGGTATTCATAGGTCTTTTCGCTGGCCGCGTAGCGGGGATGGAAGGACAAGGGCACCTCGACGCTGCGCTGGATCCGGATATCCTGGGGCAGGCGGGTATTTAATGCAAACGCCACCCTCTGTCCCGGGATCCTGCTGTCTGTGTCAAAGACGGCCATGGCGGAAAGGGCATGGACGCCGGAATCCGTACGGCTGGCGCCAATCACATGGCCGTCTTCCCCGAAAAATTCCGAAATCGTCTTGTTCAGCACGCTTTCCACGGAAATGCCATTGGGCTGGACCTGCCATCCCACATAATTCGTCCCGTCATATGCCGTTTCCAGTAAAATCCTTCTCATGCCATGCCTCTCCCATAGGGCAAAGCGCGGCATAACAGGAATGCCTCCCCGCCATGCCGCGACTACTGTTACATCATATTGTTTCAAACCCCACGCAGCTAAGAAGCCTCCCCCCCCGCCGGTCTTTTCCACTTGCGGGCAGTCCTCCCCGCCGGTCTTTTCCCCTGGCAGACAGTTCTTCCCGCCAGCATTTTCCCCTGGTGGGCAGTTTTCCCTGCCGCGTCCGCCCCTGCTGCCTGCCATCCCTGCAGGCTGCTTAATGCCCAAGGAGCGGCACATGCGGCAGGTTCAGGAAAATCCGCACCAGGATCATGGCCGCAAAGTAAATCCACAGTACCGCGTAAGCCTTCCCGTCATTCCTGCCATAAACCAGCGGCTTCATCTTCGTCCTGCCTTCCCCGCCCTGGTAGCACCTGGCTTCCATGGCAAGGGCCAGGTCTCCTGCCCTGCGGAACGCGGACACGAAAAGGGGCACCAGGATGGGCACCATGCTTTTTGCCCTTCTCCAGAAATTCCCGCTTTCAAAATCCGCGCCCCTGGCCATCTGGGCTTTCATGATCTTGTCCGTCTCATCCACCAGGAGGGGGATAAACCGCAGCGCGATGGACATCATCATGGCCACCTCGTGCACCGGCGCGTGGATTTTCTCCAAAGGCGCCATCAAAGACTCCATGCCGTCCGTCAGCCTGGTGGGCGTCGTCGTCAGCGTCATCAGGGAGGTCCCCATGACCAGGTAAGTGAGCCGGATAAACATGAAGACTGCCGCCCTCACGCCTTCCCAGGTAATACGGATCTTCCAGACATGCACGATCGTGGTCCCCGGAGTGAAAAGGACGTTAAAAATAGCGGTGATCACCATCAGGATAAAGATGGCTTTCAGCCCCCGCAGGATATAGGACACCGGGACCTTCGACATATGGATCAGGAAAAAGAGGAAGGCCGTCGCCAGCAGGAAGCCTGCCAGGTTATGGAAGAGAAAAAGAGACACCACGTATAGCAGCGTTCCCACCAGCTTGACCCTGGGGTCCAGCGCATGGATTTTCGATTCGGCGGGATAAAACTGTCCCAGCGTGATATCTTTTAACATTTCCCCACTGCTTTCAAAATTGCTTCCTTGGCTTCTTCCACTGTAATGCAGTCCGTAGGCACGCCAAAGCCCTGGGCGCTTAAATCCTGCATCAGGTATGTAACCTGTGGCGCGGAAAGCCCGATTTCTTCCAGTTCTTCAAAATGGGAAAAGACCTTTTTCGGCTCGTCATCCAGGAACACTTCCCCTTCTTTCATGACCACCAGCCTCTGCACATAATCCGCGATATCTTCCATACTGTGGGAAACCAGCACCACTGTGATCTTCCGCTCTTCCTGCAGGCTTTTCACCAGGTCCAGGATTTCCGTACGGCCACAGGGGTCCAGCCCGGCAGTCGGCTCATCCAGGACCAGCACCTCCGGCTCCATGGCCAGGACGCCGGCAATTGCCACCCTCCTCTGCTGCCCGCCGGACAGCTCGAAGGGGGATCGCTCAAACAGCTCTTCCGGCACGGAAACGCTGCGGAGGGCCCGCTTTGCCATTTCCCTGGCTTCTTCCTTGGTCTTTCCCTGGTTCAGGGGACCGAAACAGGCATCCTCCAGCACCGTGGTCTCAAACAGCTGGTACTCCGGATATTGGAACACCAGGCCCACCTTGGTACGGTAAGTCCGAAGGTCAAAGCCTTTTTCGAAAATATCCTGCCCGTTGTGGAGCACCTGCCCCTCTGTGGGGCGCAGCAGCCCGTTTAAATGCTGGATCAAGGTGGACTTGCCCGAGCCGGTATGCCCGGCAAGGCCGATAAACTGCCCATCCTCGATGGTAAGCGTGATATTTTTCAAGGCTTCGATCTCTTCCGCGGTACCAGTGCTGTAGCGGTAAGATACATTTTTCAGCGTAATCGACATATTGCCTCCGCCAGTTCCTCTTCCGACAAAATCCCCTCCGGGATATCAAGCCCGCTTTTCCGGAGCTCATGGGCCAGCAGCGTGATCTGGGGGACTCCCAGTTTGTACTTCTGCAGCTCTTCCACTTTGGAAAAAATTTCCCTGGGCGGCCCTTCCATGGCCAGTTTCCCGTCCTGCATGACAAAGACATGGTCCGCGTAGACCACTTCTTCCATGTAATGGGTAATCAGGACGACCGTGACCCCTTCTTTTTCATTGAGCTCTGCCACGGTCTCGATGACTTCCCTCCTGCCGCCGGGATCCAGCATAGCGGTAGGCTCATCCAGGATGATGCATTTGGGATGCATGGCCAAAGTGCCGGCTATGGCGACCCTCTGCTTCTGCCCGCCGGAAAGGCGGTTGGGGGAATGCATCCGGTAAGCGGCCATGCCTGTTTTTTCCAGGGCTTCTTCCACCCGTTTCCAGATGTCTTTTGTGGGGACGCCGATATTTTCCGGCCCGAAAGCCACGTCTTCCTCCACGATGCCCGCGATGATCTGGTTGTCCGGATTCTGAAATACCATGCCTGCCTCCCGGCGCACCGGGAAGACATTTTCTTCCTTTGAAGTGTCCATGCCGTCTACCCACACCGTGCCCTCGGAAGGGGCTAAAAGCGCATTCAGATGGCGGGCCAGGGTGGATTTCCCACTGCCGTTGGCGCCTAAGATGGCGACAAAGGAGCCCGGATAGACGTCAATACTGACATCCTCCAGGGCACGTTCCTTTTCCTCTTCCACCCCTTCGTCATTGACGCGGACATAGTCATAGGAAACATGGTTGGTTTTAATAATGCCCATATGAATCACCACTCATAATTTCGAAGGTGCCCTTCCTCCTGCATGCCGGAAAAGCCATTCTGGCGCAGGGCTTCATAGAGCACGATCGCCACGGAATTGGACAAATTCAAAGAGCGGATGCCGGGGAGCATGGGGATCCGGACGCAGGAGTCGGGGTTGTCCTTCAGGATCTCCTCCGGGATGCCGGCGCTTTCCTTCCCGAACATCAGATAGCAGTCCGGCTCATATTCCACTTCCGTGTAGGCCCTGGGTCCCTTTGTAGAAAGATAATAAATTTTCGCGCCGGGGTTTTTCTCCAGGAAATCCTGGTAATTGGTATACCTGGTGACATCCAGCTTGTCCCAATAGTCCATGCCGGCACGCTTTACCATTTTTTCATTCAGCCGGAACCCCAGAGGCTCGATCAGGTGGAGGCTGGCGCCGGTGGCGACGCAGGTCCTCCCGATGTTGCCTGTATTGGAAGGGATTTCCGGCTGGTGTAACACAATATGAAATGCCATTTATGAAATCTCTTTAATAAACTTTTCCATCCTGTCGAGGGCGATCTTCAAATCCTCCAGGGAATAAGCATAGGAAATACGCAGGAAGCCTTCCCCGCAGGCGCCAAAGGCGGTGCCCGGTACTACCGCAACTTTCTGGCTTTCCAGAAGGCGGGTGGCGAATTCTTCGCTGGTCATGCCGAATTTCTTAATGGACGGGAATACATAGAACGCGCCATAAGGCTCGAAGCAGTCCAGCCCCATCTGGTGGAACCGGTGCATCAAAAAGCGGCGGCGTCCATTGTATTCCTGGCGCATATGCTCGATATCGCTGTCCCCGTTCTTCATGGCTTCCACGCCGGCGTACTGGCTGGTGGTGGGGGCGCACATGATGGCGAACTGGTGGATCTTGAGCATCTGTTCCAGAATCTCCCTCGGAGCGCAGGCATATCCCAGCCTCCATCCTGTCATGGCATGGGACTTGGAAAAGCCGTTGATGAGGACTGTCCTCTCCTTCATGCCCGGCATGGAAGCGATGGAGACATGTTTTCCCTTATAAGTCAAAGCAGAATAAATCTCGTCGCTGAGGACGAAAATATCTTTTTCGACGCAGATTTTCGCAATTTCCTCCAGGTCTTCCTTTTCCATGATGGCCCCGGTGGGGTTGTTGGGGAAAGGCATAATCAGGATCTTGGTCTTGGGCGTGATGGCGTCCAGAAGCTCCTGCTTTGTCAGGCGGAATTCATTTTCCTCTTTCAGTTCTACAATGACCGGCGTCCCGTTGGCCAGGATGGTGCAGGGGACATAGGATACGTAGCTGGGCTGCGGGATGATGACTTCATCTCCCGGGTCCAGCATGGCACGAAGCGCGATATCGATGGCCTCGCTGCCGCCTACCGTAACGACGATTTCATGGATTGGGTCATATTCCAGGCCATAATGGCGGTTTAAGTAATTGGAAATCTCCACCTTCAGCTCTTTCAAGCCGGCGTTGGAGGTGTAGAAAGTGCGTCCCCTGTCCAGGGAGTAAATACCCTCGTCACGGATATGCCAGGGGGTATCAAAATCCGGTTCGCCTACGCCCAGGGAAACCGCGTCTTTCATTTCGCTGACCACGTCGAAGAATTTACGGATCCCGGAGGGGGCAATATCAACAATTCGCTGGGAACAAGGGTTTCTCATGGTGTAAATACCTCCCTTTCATCTTTTTTTCTCTTTTTCATGACCGTTCCATGGTCTTTGTATTTTTTCAAGATGAAATGGGTGGCGGTGCTGGTCACGTCGTCAATGGTGGAAAGCTTGTCCGTTACAAAGCCGGCAACCTCTTTCAGGGTCTTCCCTTCCAGGATGACCATGATGTCATAAGCGCCGCTCATCAGATAGCAGCTGCTCACTTCCGGATACTGGTAAATCCTCTCTGCTACCTGGTCAAAGCCACGGCCCCTCTGGGGTGTGACACGTACTTCGATCAGGGCCATGACCTTGTCTACGTTGGTCTTGTCCCAGTTGATCATGGTATGGTAGCCGCAGATGATGCCTTCTTCTTCCATCTCCTGCAGCTCGTTAATGACCGTCTCTTCCTCGCAGCCCAAGATGATGGCAACTTCCTTGAGGTCGATCCGGCTGTTCTTTTCAATAATGGAAAGTAATTGCTCCCGCATGTGGGTTCTCCTTTCTGAGCCGCCCAGGCTCTTCGGGTTTGTTATTTCTGCTTTGTATCTCCGGCATCATGCCGGCTTTCTCTATCCTGCGGCGTCGCCGCCGCCGCGAAAAACGCGTCCTCTTTGGGTTTGTCCAGATAACGCGTCTCTCCTTCATTTAAAAGGATCCTGTCGTTCCCGGAAGAAAGCCTGCCGATTATGGCAGCCGGGATACCCGTTTCCTCCAGATGGCGTACCATCCCCTCCCCGTCTTCACAGGAAAGCAGGAGGCTGCCGCCGGATAACAGCTCATAAGGATTGCATTCCAGAAAATCGCAGATTTCCACGGTTTCCTGACGCAGGGGGATCTTCCGGAGGTCTACCGTAAGTCCCAGGCCGCAGTTTTCCGCGAATTCCCATAGCCCTCCGAACACGCCTCCCCGGGAAAAGTCATGCATGGCTCCTGCCCCATAGGCCAAGGCCGCATCTGCTTCCTCCCCAACACCAATGGTCTCTTCAAAGCCAAGGGCACGGTCCACAAGAAAGGAAGGGAACCTTTCCCGAAGCTGTTTTTCAAATTTCCGGGCTAAAAGGGCCGTTCCCTGCAGCCCAACGGTTTTGGTAATGACCAGGTCCTGGCCGGGCGCGCTGCCCTGGAGGTCCCCATGCGGGTTCTTCTTCCCGACGGCGCTGATCGAAAGCACCGGGCGGGACACGGCATCGGTGCGCTCCGTATGCCCGCCGGCTACCACGGCGCCCTGGCGGGCCGCTTCTTCCCCAAAACCTGCCGCAGCCTCACGGACCTGCTCTTCCGGCGTATCCAGGGGGAACAGGAACGTGCACAGGTAATACGCCGGCACCGCCCCGCTGGCATAAAGGTTGTTTGCCGCCAGCCGGCAGGCTGCCCTGCCCGGGTCCCCATAGCCTTCCGTCACAGGAGATACGCTGCAGCAGAAGCTGCCTTCAAACTGCCCAAGCCAGGCGGCATCCTCATGTCCAGAAACAGGAAAAACAGAGGGTGCAGTTTCTGCCTGCACTCTCTGTTTATGGATTTGCTTTAATACGGACCTTTTTAATTCGGTTTCGGACAGTTTTCCTTTTCTCATAACCTTCTTTTCCCGTAATCTTCTGCTTCCGTTCTCCTGTTTCTATCTCCCGCTGCGGCGGATAGAGCAGCCGCCCGGACCAGGCCGGCTGCTGCAGTGCATGCACCAGCGTCACCCTGTTCCAGGCTGCTGCCTGCCTGAGGCTAAGCTGCTGCCATTCCGGGTCAAACTGCTGTCCGGCCATCTTCCTGGTCCATCAGTTCCCGTACAGTACCTGCTGTACTGCCTGGTTTATGGTATCCGCGTCCTGGGTCTTCACTGCCGCTTTGACCGTTGCCACGGCATCCGCGTCATCGGACTTGGTGCCCACGCTGTAGACTGTGCCGGCCGGCTTGTATACGCTGGAATTGATCTGCTGCTTGGAGACCTGGATGCCGTTTTCATAAACATATTTCCAAAGCTCCGCGGTAGTCCCCTGGTGGGGCTGCTGGCTCAGCTGGATCGTACCCAGTGCCAGGTTGTCATCCGTAATATAAGTCGTAGTATCCGGCGCGTCTTCCGTCCCCGTAATAACAGACTGGAAATCGATGGTGCGTCCGGCTTCCCGGGTATCCTGCCCGTAAATCGTATAGGTCACGGTAGAGCCGTCTGCCGTCCCTTCAATATAAATCGGGGCATCCGTGTTGTTGGAGAATTTAAAGTCCAGCACCCCGCCGGCGATGGCAGCGTCCCTGGATGGCTCAACATAGCTTACGATCATGGAATGGTTGTTGCGCTCATCCACTTCCAGCTCGCTGTAAAGCACCGCATTGTACAAGGTGGAAGATACCTGGCAGATCCCTCCGCCATAATCCTGTACGGTGGTGCCGTTTTCATAGGCTCCCGCCAGTTCATACCCGTTCTCCGCGGTTAATGGCCCGGTAATCGCATAGACTGAAACCATGTCCCCCGGGTAAACTACTGTCCCGTTTAAAAGCTCTGTGGCGCGGGCAATGTTTGCCTTCCTGCCCGCGGTAGAAGAGCTGTAGTTCGTGGAATAAGTCCCCAGGACATCTGTCACTTTGGAAAGCTCTTCCTTGGACCCCTGGGGCTGGGCATCCTTGGTGGCTACCGTCACGTCTCCGGAAGCGTCCCCGGAAGCAGACGCATAATAATCCTGGATTGTCTGGGCGGTGCCGGAAGCATCCACTTCCGTACCCGGCGTACCGCCTGTCACGGTAAATGTGCCATTATCCCTTTTCAGGCCGTAATCCACCGGTGCCTGCACAAGCTGGTCCTGGTACATCTTAAATACCGTGGAAGCCTTGTCCATATCTACCTGGACATCCGGTTCAAAAACTTCCCTGCTGTTGGCACAGTCAGAAACCTGCTTGTACCTGGAAACCAGGTTCCCGCATTTTCCTACATCCGCCGCCTGTTTCAAGGCATCCGCAGCATCAATGGTAATCCCCAGGTCCGAATTGCTGACCTTCTGGCTGCCAATGGTGCCTTCCAGGGTAGTCGTCCCTTCTTCCACCTCCTGGATATAAGCATCCACTGCCTCTTTTGCCTCTTCCATGGTCATTCCGCCCACGTTTACCGGGCCAATATAGACATTCTTCTCGATGGTACCCCCTGTGGAAGAAGATGCGGTGACAGAAGCCCGGCCGCTGCCGGATACCTGGGCGCTTTCAGAGGACTGGGCTCCTGAAACCGTATGCCCCAAAAGCGCGCTGCACCCGATGGCTGCCAGTGCCACGGTAAGGACCGGGATATATGGAAATTTTTTCTTCCTCTTCTTTTTCAAAAAAGATCGAACCTTCCTTTAATAAGCCTACGCCTGAAACGATGGAACATCGCATGCTATACATGCAGCTAAAAAGAAGCAGTTTGGGCAGGCACTGTATGCCCGCAAGAAACGCCTCTTGGGCAGCGCGGATAAAGTTCCGGCATGCAGGTACTGCATGCCGGTCGAACGCACCCTTTGAGGCGGCGTGTCCTGTAAGCCTTCCTTTATACCAGTGCGGCTACCACCGTGGTAATGACCATGCAGGCCACCACGACCAATACGATAATGGCTGCCGCCATCCGCCTTGTTTTTGATTTATGGAAATGAAACATAAAGCCCTCTTCTTTCTTGCTGTTGGCTTATTATCATACCATATTTCCATGTACTCCATCAAGTGGGCGCGCTCCGGCGCTGCCCGCCTTGATGCCTGCTGCCGGGTTCTATAGCGCTTCAGCTGCAGGCTGTTTTGGCCAAGTCAATCTCTGCCATCCTGATCTGCCTTGCCGGCAGCTTTGCTTTTTCCATCATCCGCGTCCTTGCCGGCGCTTCCCGCCTTCTTCGCCTTCGGCAGCGGGTTCTCCAGGCAGTACTGCCGGATAAAGCACTCCTCGCATTTGGGGTTCCGCGCCGTGCAGATGGTCCTGCCAAAAGAGATGATCTGCATGTTGAACAGGATCCAGTGGTCCTTGGGCAGCTCCTTCATCAGGTCCTTTTCCACCTTTTCCGGCTCTGTCTCCTTCGTGAGCCCCAGCCTTTTGGAGATCCGCTTGACATGGGTATCCACTACGATGCTGGGGTCATGGTAGATATTGCCCCGGATCACGTTGGCCGTCTTCCTGCCTACTCCCGGCAGGGATGTCAACTCTTCCAGCGTCCTGGGCACCTGTCCGCCGAAATCCGTCAGGATCTTCCGGGAACAGGCGATGATATTTTTTGCCTTGGCATGGTAAAAGCCGATGGAATGGATGTCCTGCTCCAGCTCTTCCAGGTCTGCCCCGGCAAATTTCTCCACGGTGTCGTATTTGCGGAACAGGCCAGCGGTCACCATGTTAACCCGCTTGTCCGTACACTGGGCGCTTAAAATCGTGGCAATCAAAAGCTGGAACGCGTTTTCATAATGCAGGTAGCACCTGAAGTCCGTCCCCAGGTTTTCATCCAGTACCTTTACCACCTCGGCCGACCTTTTCTTCATCCGCATCCTTTCTGCTTAATGCTCTCTTTCTGCTGGAAGCTTTTCTTCCGTTGAAGCCTTTTTTTCTTAGAGATCTCTTTCCGCGAAAGCTCCCTTTTCACTGAAAACTCTTTTTTCGCTGAAAGCTCCCTCTCCACTGAAAGCTCTTTTTCTGCCGAAAGCTCTCTTCCCTCCTAAAGCTCTTTTTCTGCCGAAAGCTCTCTTCCCTCTTAAAGCTCTTTTTCTGCCAAAAGCTCTCTTCCCTCTTAAAGCTCCATGGCCAGGCTCTCCCACTCTTCATAGGCCTGGGAAAGCGCCTCGTCCACATCCGCAATTTCCTTGGAAATGCGGTTCAGTTCTGCTGACACAGCTGCAATCTTCGGGTCGGAAAGCTCTTCTTCCAGCTTTTCCTTCTTCGCTTCCAGCTCTGTCACTTTTTCTTCCGCCTTCTGCACGGCAGCTTCTTTCTTTTTCTGCCGGGCTTTTTTCTTCTTCTGCTGTTCCCAGTCCTCCCGGCTCCCGGAGGCGCCGGTTGCCTGGCTGCTGTCCGTACCGCCGCCTGCAGCATTCCCGGCTCCCCGGCCTGCTGCCTGCCTGCCATCTGCTGCCTGCTGCTTTTCCGGCGCTTCCAGGATATCCTTCTTTTCCAGGTAATAGTCGTAATTGCCGATATAATTCGTAAGCTTCCTCCCGGACAAATGCAGGATCCGGGTAGCTACCTGGTTGATGAAATAACGGTCATGGGAAACGAAGAATACCGTGCCGGTATAGCCCCTGAGCACGTCCTCCAAAACTTCCTTGGACACCATGTCCAGATGGTTCGTCGGCTCGTCCAGGAGCAGGAAATTGGCGCCGGAGAGCATCAGCTTTGCCATGGACAGCCTGCCTTTTTCCCCGCCGCTTAAGTCGCTTACCCTTTTGAACACGTCATCATCTGTAAAAAGGAAAAGTGCCAGGGTATTACGGATCGTGGTATTGTCCATATCCGGATAAGCGTCCGAAATTTCTTCCATCAGCGTATTGTCCGGATTAAGCCCCTGGTGTTCCTGGTCATAGTAGCCGATTTCGACGCCGGTCCCCAGCTTGATCATGCCGTTGTCCGCGTCCAGGAGCCCCATCAGGATTTTCAGGATCGTGGTCTTGCCAGTCCCGTTGCCTCCAAGGAGGGCCACCCTTTCCCCTTTATAAACGGAAAAAGAAAGGCCGGAGAAAAGTTCCTGCCCTTCAAAGCTTTTTGCCAGCCCTTCCACCTGGAGCACGTCCTTGCCGCTCTCCCGGCGAGGGGTAAGGGAAAGGCGCATGCGACCGTCCAGCTCTGCAGGCTTTTCCACTTCTTCGATCTTTTCCAGCTTCTTTTCCCGGCTCTGGGCGCGCTTAATGGATTTTTCCCGGTTGAACTGGCGCAGCTTGGCGATGACCTGCTCTTCGTGGCGGATCTGCCTCTGCTGGTTCAGGTAAGCATGCATCTGCGCAACCCGCATTTCCCGCTTTTTCACCGCATAGTCGGAATAGTTGCCGGAAAAGACATGGGAATGGCCGTTTTCAATCTCGATGACCTTGGTCACGACCTTGTCCAGAAAATAGCGGTCATGGGCGACGATCAGGACGGCTCCTTTATAGCCCTGCAGGAAACCCTCCAGCCAGGTGATGGAATCGATGTCCAGATGGTTCGTGGGCTCGTCCAGAAGCAGGAGGTCCGGCTTGGAAATCAAAAGCCTTGCCAGTGCCGTCCTGGTCTTCTGCCCTCCGGAAAGCTCGGCAATGGTCTTCCCAAATTCTTCCTCCTGGAAGCCCAGCCCTTTTAAGACCCCGGCGGCCTCGCTCCGGAAGGTCAGCCCGCCTTCATCCTCAAACTCTTGGCTCAAGGCATGGTACTGCTCCATGAGCTTGTCCAAGCCTTCGCCCTTTTCCAGTGCCATCCTCCGCTCAAAATCCCGGAGGGTTTCTTCCATCTGCAGCAGGTCCTGCCTGGCGCCCAAAACTTCCTGGTAAATGGAAGCCCCATCGTCAAATTCCACCTGCTGCGCCAGGTAGCCGATGGTTTTCCCCTTTTCCAGGGACACATTTCCTCCGTCCGGAAGGATTTCATGGACGATGGCTTTGAGCAGCGTGGATTTTCCCGCGCCGTTCATGCCTACGATCGCCGCCTTTTCCATCTCCTCCACATGGAAGGAAACATCTTTTAATATATCTTTATCTCCAAAGGAGATGCTTAAATCGGAACAGTTTAAAATCATGCCTCTGCCCTTCTATGTACTGCCGTCCCTCTTTTCACGCCGCGTTTTGTGCTCCAGGCCAGGATCAGGATCCCGGCTATAAACGTGAAAATCCCGATGAACTGGGATGTGGTCAGGATGCCCACCTTGCCCCGGATCAGGTCGCCGCGGAAAAATTCAAGGATAAAGCGCCCTGCGCTGTAAGTCGTTAAAAACGTGCCGGCTACAGCTCCCCGCTTGTCGGTTCTCCTCGCCACCAGGAGGAGCAGCAGGCAGTTTAAGAAATCCAACACGCTGCTTACCGGTTCTGTCGGGAACAGCGGGATGCCATTGGGGGCGTACTCGGAAGTGTGGAACACGATATGGAAGGGGCTGCTGGTTTCGATCCCATAGCAGCATCCTGCCAGAAGGCAGCCGATCCTGCCAAATCCCTGTGCCAGCGCGCAGCTGGGGGCAGCCAGGTCCAGGTAGTCCAGCAGGGACACCTTGTAATGCCTGCAGCAGAGCCAGCCTCCGAAAATGCCACCCAGGATGCCGCCGTAGATGACCCAGCCGCTCTTTATGCTGAGCACATAAGCCTGCGGGTCCGACAGGAGCACCGGGATCTGGGTCGCGCAGTATAAAAGCTTCGAAAAGAGGAAGCCGAAAGCCACCAGGTAAATCACCAGGGGGAAGACCATGTCCGAATTCAGCCCCAGCCTCTTCGCCCGGTATTCTGCCATAAAATAGGCGCTGATAATTCCAATCGCAATCATCAGGCCGTAGCCATATACGGTCACCGGCCCTATGGTAAAAAGAATATTATGCATACGAATCCAACTCCTCTGCGCCGGAATCTTTGTCCGTCCCTTCAGGAAAATGATGCGTAAAATTTCGTCCGAGCCTTCCAGAACATAATGTGGAAATTTCGTCCGGTCCTTCAAGAACATAATTCGGAAATTTCGTCCGAGCCTTCAAGAAAACAATACGGAAATTTCGTCCGGTCCTTCTGGAAATGATACGGAATTCTTTCCCATTCCATCAGGAAAACAGTACGGAATAGTTTTCCCGGGAAAAAGCGATGGAAACCGTCTCAAAATCCACCTTTCCCGTCAGCAGCTCCCCGCACGGGGCGCCGCAAAGTGCCAGTTTTTCGCATTGGGAAAGCTGCGGCGGTTCTTTTCCCACCAAAATATCTGCTTCGCTCATGGGAACGGATGCTTTTTCCCACTGTGCCTTCGGGAAAGCCTTCAGCTCCAAATCCCTGTCCCTGCAGTAATCGGCCAGTGCCTGGTTTCCCGCAAGCCCCTCATCCACAGCCACGCTGCCAATGGACTGTTTCCAGTAATCCAGCTTTGACAAAAGGATCCCCACCGAATCTTCCAGAAGATCGACGGAAAAATCCCTCTCTGCGGAAATCCCGACACAGACGGCTTTTGGCACCAGGAACGCGGATAATTTCCTGCATGGCGCCGCCTTTTTGCAGCTTACAAAAATGCCATTCTCAAAAGGCAGGTTGGTCCCCAGGTCCTGCAGCGGTGCCGGGATCATGCCCCCGATCGCCCCGTCACAGGTAAAACCGGTTTCTTTTCCTTCCATTATGGCAAGCTGCAGGCTGGCAGCTTCTTCTTTATTTGCGATAAACAGGCTGTTATCCTGCGCAAATTTCTCCAAATCAAACATTTTCCCCTCTTCTGCCGTCCCTTACGGCATATCCTGCTTCTGCACGCGGATCGTGATTTCCCCGGAATGGAGGGTCCTTTTTCCTTCCTCCGTATCCACCATCAGCCCGCCGTCCTCGTCAATGCCATAAACCCTGGCGTTTTTCCAATCCCCGTGGTCGGTATAGCGAATCTCTTTTCCCAGGACAATGGATCGGCGGCGGTATTCTTCCATATAAGAACGGTCCGGCAGCTTATTGCAGATCTCCATAAGTTCATTATAAGCCTCCGCTACAAGGCGGCTGCGGATGCCCTTTTTCTCCCCGTCCGGGAAAAGGGAAGATGCCACATCCCCTACATCTCCCGGGAATCGGGTGGTCCGCACATTGATGCCGATGCCGCAGATAATGCTGCTGATCTCCCCGGTTTCAATATCCGTGACACCTTCTGTCAAAATGCCGCAGATCTTACGGCCGTTTAAGTACACGTCATTGACCCACTTGATGCCGCAGGAAAGGCCGCATACTTTTTCGATCGCCCGGCAGACCGCTACGGATGCCGCCGTGGTCACCAGCACGCTGTCGGAAAAATCCAGGCCAAGTTGCAGCAGTACGGAAAAATACACTCCCGTGTCAGACGGGGAATAGAACGGCCTCCCCCTCCTGCCTTTTCCCGCGGTCTGCTGGTTGGCTACTACCAGCGTGCCGTGGGGAGCGCCTGTCCCCAGCTGCCTCTTCAGCTCTTCGTTTGTAGAATCAATCGTCTGGAACACAGACAAGGAGGGAGTGGCCGCATAACGCAGGATCTCCTCCCTGGACAGGGCATCCGATTCCTGCCGGAGCGCATAGCCCCGGTTCGGTACGGATTCAATGTCATACCCTTCTTCTTTTAAAGCCTGGATCGCCTTCCAAATCGTATTGCGGGTGACTTTCAGCTGCTGTGCCATAGTTTCCCCGGAAAAGAATTCTCCACGTCCCTCTTCCAGGATCTTTCGAACAGAATCTTTTACGCTCATTTTCTCTTTTTCTTCTTATTCTGATAAAGCTTCCTGACATCCTGCTTCTGCACCTGCTCCTGCGGGTCCTTCTCTTCCGGGAAAGCGAAGCTGCGCATCATTGCCAAAAACAGGAACAGGAATGCCATGTTCATGGCCTGGGGGTTGTTTACAACCGCCTGTCCCATGTAACCCATAATGGCAAAGAAGAAAGCTGCTTTTTCCTCAGTCCAGTGGTCCCTCTTCACAAAGTCCTTGAAGGAGGACAGGTACATGCCCACATAGGAAACCAGGCCCAGGATGCCCATGGTGACCAGGTATTCCAAAAACTCGTCATGGGCATTGGCCACCCTCTTGCCCCAGTGTTCTGAGATAAAATCAGAAAACTGGTTCATTACCGGTATACCGAAGCAGTCCGGCCCTACACCTACCAGTTTGTCCTTAAAGGTTCCTTCTCCAAACACAGTGACGGCGATGGTCCAGATGTAACCCCTCTTTGTCCCCCAGGAACCGCTGAAGTGCATGGCGTTGTAACCTACGACAAGGACTACCGCTGCCAGGAAGACCACGCCTACTACGATAGAAAGCACCCGGTCTGACTTCTGGCTGGTATGCTTTACCAGGAAGGGCTTAAGCAGAAGGAGCACCACGCACAGGATGGCCAGTGGGATATACAGGTTATGCCCCAGGATAAAAGCGGCAACACCTTGGAATTCCACATGGTCCCCTGGCCAGAACCAGCCTGCCAGCTTTACCACGAAAGTGGCAGCCGCGTAAAACAGGCCTACAATCAGGACCTTATCATAATATTCCCGATGCTGCAGGCAGTAATAAATGTAGAACATGATACCCAGGGCAAAGCCCAGGAAGGCGCCATCGCTGCTGCCCATGTAAAGGTTGGTAAAGCCCAGGGCCAGTATGATGCCACTCCAAACCCGCAGCCATTTTCTCTTCTCAATGGTAAATACCATAGCCAGAAGCGGCAGCGTCAAGGAAAGGTATCCGGAGTAGCTGTTGACGTTGCCCACCGTGGAAATATACTCAAAGTGTTCCTTCTGGATCAGAAGCCGGTGCAGCCCCAGCGGGTCAATGTCCAGCCCGTTCAGGAAGCCTAAGGTATACAGCACCGTGGCTGAGATCGTGACGAAAACAAAAGTCCACTTGTCGAACGGCTGGTACCTGGACACGATAAAATACATGAGGCACAGGGAGAATAACGTCCATGCCCCCATGAACCATCCCTGGTCGCCCACCAGGGCGGAAGTGCCATAGGAACTAAGCAGCCAGGACACGATGGCCGTAAGCCCAAAGGCCAGGACACAGATATCCATCATATTGAACTGCTTAAACCGCGCCTTCAGCCCGGCAAATATTTTCTCGCCCATGATGCCCTGCATCAGGACAACCGCTAAAAATGTGGCTAAAGCGATACCGGACACGATCCAATAGATCCTGGCCTTTGCCTCCAGGGTATTAAAATAGCCATTCTCATAATAGATCGGCACCACCAGCAGGACGGCTGCCACATAAAACTTTACAATTACTTTTTTCCATTCTTTCATGATTGCATCCTATGCCGTTTTCCGGCGCTGTGCTTTATTTCCGGTCCAGTTTCGCCTGTGCTTTACCCAGGAACTTCTCATTCTGGATGATAAAGCGTTCATGGGTGCCCTCGCCGATGAGGCCTGCTTCATCATAAGCCTTTACAGAGAAAACCAGCCGCCTGCGGTCCACTTCTGTAAGCTCCGTCTCTACCGTCACTTTCATCCCGACCGGGGTAGCGGATACATGGTCCATATTGATTTTCGTGCCCACCGTGCCGGTGCCTTCTTCCAAGTACGGCGCTACACTGTTACTGGCCACATTTTCCACCAGCGCAATCATTTCCGGTGTGGCATAGACAGGGAGCATCCCGCTTCCTACATGCTCTGCCGTCATTTCATCTGTCACAACGACTGTCCTGGTACCCTTAATTCCCGTCTCCATTTTTATTCTCTCCTTATTATTACGTTATCGCATTCCATGAGCTTTAAAGATTCTGTAACAGGCCGCTAAAGCACGCAAGACGGGCTTTTCCAGCGCGTCTTTCTCTTTGCCAATAAGCTGCAGGCATGAGCCTGCACTCTGACATTCTATTACAAAACGAAGCCTTAAACAACTGACAAAAATGTGCCGGCAAGTCCCGCCCTAAAGATCAGAAAGCGCACGAAAAAAGCCCCGGGAAAACTCCCAGGGCTTTTAAGCAAGAGCGACAGACGAGACTCGAACTCGCGACCTCCACCTTGGCAAGGTGGCGTACTACCAACTGTACTACTATCGCATTGCTTGCCGATATTATCTGATCGGCTCGACTTGTATAATATATCAAATCTTTGTCAGCCTGTCAACTAGGATTTTAAAATTTATTCAAAAATTGGACAGACGCCGCATTCCAAATCGTCCATGAGGAGAGCCACGCCATGAAAGATCACGCTTCGCGTGAGGGCGCGGCCTGCGTCACCGCCTTGCCAGGCGGTGACATAGGACGATGCGGCCAGTGCATCGCAAGGAATCCTCCCGCCGGCGAGGGTCCCTCCTTACGATATATATTCGCAATACTCTTTCGCTGCCTTAAAAAATATCAATTATATGCCATTTTTCTACACATATTTTAAGATGTATCCGCCATCTTCTGCAAACTCTGCTATAATTTTATCTGGAGCATAATAGAAAGGAGGTATCCGTTTTGGCACCGCTGAGAAAAACATTTTCCTCTTTCCGGATGATCACATTGTGCTTTTCTGCCCTGCTCTTTATCGGGGCATTTCTGCTGATGCTCCCAGTTTCCTCCTCTTCCGGACATTGGACTCCGTTTCTACCGGCATTATTTACTTCGACATCTGCGGCCTGTGTGACAGGCCTTGTTGTAGTAGATACAGCATCCTCCTGGTCCTTCTTTGGCCAGGCCGTCATCCTGGCCTTGATCCAGGTGGGCGGGCTGGGCGTCGCCATCCTTGGCGGCATGGCTGCCCTGGTGCTGCACCGCAAATTAAGCCTTGCACAGCGTACTGCGCTGCAGACAGAAATCTCCGCCCCGGGACTTACGGGTATCACGGACTTAGGCAGGTTCGTCCTTCTTTTTACCGCGGCCGTGGAAGGAAGCGGCGCGGTGCTTCTTTCCTTCCGTTTTGTGCCGCAGTATGGACTGGGCAAAGGGATCTGGATGGGGGTATTCCACTCTGTCTCCGCGTTCTGCAACGCAGGTTTTGACCTGATGGGGACGAAGGGGCCCTTTTCTTCCCTGACTTCTTATGCCGGGGACCCGCTGGTAACCCTTGTGATAGCGTTCCTGATTATCGCAGGCGGGCTCGGGTTTTTAACCTGGCATGACATGATCCGCAGGAAATGGGAATTCAAGGATTTCACCCTGCAGACAAAGCTCATCCTCTCCGTCACGCTGCTGCTCCTGGTGCTCCCGACCCTTTACTTTTATTTCACAGAATATAAGGGCGAGGTCCCGGGGACCAGGTTCCTGGCCTCCTTTTTCCAGGCTGTCACCCCCAGGACCGCCGGATTCAATACGATGCCTTTGGACAGCCTGTCCGGCACCTCGGTCCTGGTGTTTATCCTGTTAATGCTGATCGGCGGCGCACCCAGTTCGACGGCCGGAGGCATGAAGGTCACGACTATTGCCCTAGTGCTCCTGTCCTTCAGCGCCGTCCTTACGCACAAAGACAAGCCAGGATGCTTTAAGCGTTCTCTTTCGAAAGAAAACGTAAACGCTTCTTTTATCATCTTCCTGATGTACATCCTGCTTTTTATGGCGGGCGGCGTCGCCATCTGCCAGATTGACGGGGTTTCCTTGGGAAAATGCCTTTTTGAGGCAGCCTCCGCATTGGGTACAGTAGGTTTGACTTTGGGCATCACTCCCTCCCTTTCTGCCGCATCCCACATCATCCTGATCATCTTGATGTACATCGGCAGGGTGGGCGGCATTACGCTGCTGTATGCAATTTACAGCAAATCCAAACAGCATAAGAATTATTACATTACGGAAAACGTGATTGTGGGGTAACCATATGAAAAAAAGCTTTTTAATTATCGGTGCCGGGCGCTTCGGCAGCCAGATCGCCATCCGGCTCAATACGATGCATTACCAGGTCATGGTAGCGGAAAAAGATGAAAAAAGGCTGCAGGACCTGCTTCCATATGTAACAGACGTACGAGTAGGAGATACTACGGATGAGGATTTTCTTTCCACCCTGGGCATCCCTAATTTTGATGCCTGCTTTGTCACGATTGGGGACGATTTCCTGTCATCCTTAAAAACAACCTTTAATTTAAAAGAATTGGGAGCAAAGAAAGTCATCTCACGGGCTTCCATGGATGACCACGAAAAATTCCTTCTGCGGAACGGCGCTGACGATGTCGTGTTCCCTGAAAAGGACATGGGGGACTGGACCGCCATCCGTTACAGCAATGAGCATATTTTTGATTATGTGAGCCTGGGTGATGAAGAGAATGGCATTTTCGAAATATCCGCACCTTCGGAATGGGTAGGGAAGACCATCCGGGAAATCGATGTGCGGAACCGCTACCAGCTGAACGTAGTTGCGATCAAAGATGGCAATGGCATCGAGGTCATAACAGACGCGGAATATGCCATAAAATCAGACCAGGCTTTATTAGTGCTCGGAAAGAACGAAGACGTGCAGAAAGTACTGGCTGATACCAGCAAAGGGGATTAATCTGCTTACTACAAGAAACGCCCCTCGAAAGCTGCACCATGGAACCGCATTTCGAAAATGATACGATGAAAGCGGTACCTTGGAGCCGTTTTTCTGAAATTTCACTTCGAAATCCTCACTTTAAAACCATATCCCTGTATAACCACAAAAAAGACGCCTCGGAATAACTTCCGAGACGCCTTATATTATCTTTTTAGAACTCCTGATGCTTCCACAACACCTGTAAAATTGCAGGCTGCTTATGCGATACAGTTATCCTACGCAGATAAAGCCCTTATTACTCGATGATCGTAGCAACACGGCCAGATCCAACGGTACGGCCGCCTTCACGGATAGCGAAGGTAAGACCCTGCTCCATAGCTACCGGGTGGATCAGCTCGATGGTCATTTCTACGTTATCACCAGGCATGCACATTTCAGTGCCTTCCGGCAGGTTGATAACGCCGGTAACGTCAGTGGTCCTGAAGTAGAACTGCGGACGATAGTTGTTGAAGAACGGGGTATGACGGCCGCCTTCATCTTTGGTCAGGACGTATACCTGTGCGGTAAATTTCTTGTGGCAGGTAACAGAGCCCGGTTTTGCAAGGACCTGTCCTCTTTCGATTTTGTCACGGGTAATACCACGAAGCAGGGCGCCGATGTTATCACCAGCCATAGCCTGGTCCAGGGTCTTACGGAACATTTCGATACCGGTTACAACGGTCTTCAGGGTTTCTTCCCTGATACCTACGATTTCAACTTCGTCGTTCAGGTTCAGAGTACCACGCTCTACACGGCCGGTAGCAACCGTACCACGACCAGTGATGGTGAAGACATCCTCTACCGGCATCAGGAACGGCTTGTCGGTATCACGCTGCGGATCCGGGATATAGGAATCTACGGTATCCATCAGTTCCATGATAGCGTCGGTCCACTGGTTCTTCTCGCCCGGGTTCTCAAGAGCCTTCAGAGCGGAGCCTTTAATGATCGGGGTGTCATCGCCCGGGAAGTCATATTCATCAAGCAGTTCACGAACTTCCATTTCTACCAGTTCGATCAGCTCTTCGTCGTCAACCATGTCGCATTTGTTCAGGAATACGATGATGTACGGAACACCTACCTGGCGGGCAAGCAGAACATGCTCACGAGTCTGTGCCATAACACCGTCGGTAGCAGCTACTACAAGGATAGCGCCATCCATCTGTGCAGCACCGGTGATCATGTTCTTTACATAATCGGCATGGCCCGGGCAGTCAACGTGTGCATAGTGCCTTTTTTCGGTCTCATATTCTACATGGGCTGTAGAAATCGTGATACCCCTTTCACGCTCTTCCGGAGCTTTGTCGATATCTTCGAACTTCTCAACTTTATTTCCCGGAACCCTGGCTGCAAGGACTGCAGTGATTGCAGCGGTAAGGGTGGTTTTACCATGGTCGACATGGCCGATGGTACCAATGTTGCAGTGCGGTTTGGTTCGGTTAAAATGCTCTTTTGCCATTTCTAAATTCCTCCTTGTATAACGCCCGAACTACGGGAATTATAAGTTTTGAATACTGATTCGACTACACCGATTATATTAAATAGGGTAGCCATTTTCAAGCCTTTTCTTTATTTTGCGTGTGCAGAAATGACCTTCTCCTGTACGGATTTCGGTACCTGCTCGTACCTTTCGAAGAACATGGAGTAATTGCCACGGCCCTGGGTCTTGGAACGGAGGTCGGTTGCATAACCGAACATCTCTGCCAACGGCACGTATGCTTTCACGATCTTGCCGTTTCCGACATCGTCCATGCCTTCTACCCTGCCTCGCCTGGAGTTGATGTCACCGATGACATCGCCCATGTACTCTTCCGGCATGGTAACTTCCACCTTCATGATCGGCTCAAGCAGGATCGGGTTTGCCTGCTCCATCGCTTTCTTGAATGCCATAGAACCGGCGATGTGGAATGCCATTTCGGATGAATCGACTTCATGGTAAGAACCATCATATACCGTAGCGTGTACACCGACTACCGGGAACCCTGCAAGAGGTCCGGACTGTGCGGCTTCTTCGATACCTTCGCCGATTGCCGGGATGTATTCCTTCGGGATATTTCCGCCTACAACCTCGTTGTCAAATTTGAACAGCTCGTCGCCATTGACATCCATCGGTTCGAAGCGTACTTTACAATGTCCGTACTGGCCACGGCCGCCGGACTGCTTAGCATACTTGGCTTCCACGTCAACAGCCTTGGTAAAGCCTTCCTTGTAAGCAACCTGCGGTGCGCCGACATTGGCTTCTACCTTGAACTCGCGGAGAAGACGGTCCACGATGATCTCCAGATGGAGCTCACCCATTCCGGCGATGATGGTCTGCCCAGTCTCCTGGTCTGTATGGGCACGGAAGGTCGGGTCTTCTTCTGCCAGTTTTGCAAGGGCTTCTGCCATCTTGCCCTGGCCTGCCTTGGTCTTCGGCTCGATTGCAAGCTCGATAACCGGATCCGGGAATTCCATGGATTCCAGGATAACCGGATGCTGCTCGTCGCAGAGGGTGTCACCGGTAGCGGTAACTTTAAGCCCTACAGCGGCTGCGATATCTCCGGAATAAACCTCGTCCAGCTCCTGCCTCTTGTTTGCATGCATCTGCAGAAGACGGCCGACACGTTCTTTCTTATCCTTAGTAGCATTCAGTACATAAGAACCGGATTTCAAAACACCGGAGTATACACGGATGTAAGCCAGTTTGCCGACGAACGGGTCGGTAACAATCTTGAATGCCAGAGCGGAGAAAGGCTCGTCATCGGCAGATTTCCTGGTTACTTCGTTGCCGTCCAGGTCAGTACCTTTTACATCCGGTACGTCGGTAGGAGCCGGCATGTATTCGATGATGGCGTCCAAAAGCTTCTGCACGCCCTTGTTCTGGTGTGCGCTTCCGCAGAGTACCGGTACGCCTTCATTGGCGATGGTAGCTTTACGAAGTGCTTTCTTCATATCTTCGATGGAAGGTTCTTCCCCATCCAGATACTGCATCATCAGGTCTTCATCGAAATCGCAGATCTTTTCCACCAGTTCGGTGTGGTAAGTTTCTGCTTCTTCTTTCATGTCATCCGGGATGTCGACAACAGAAATGTCTTCCCCCTTCGCATCATTATAAATGTATGCTTTCATTTCGAACAGGTCGATGATTCCTTCGAAATGGTCTTCCTTACCAATCGGAAGCTGGATGACAACTGCATTCTTTCCAAGCTTTGTCCCAATTTCATCCACAGTGTTGTAGAAATCAGCACCCAGGATATCCATCTTGTTGACAAAAGCCATACGCGGTACATTGTAAGTATCAGCCTGGCGCCAAACGTTTTCAGACTGTGGCTCAACACCGCCCTTTGCGTCGAATACACCGATGGCGCCGTCCAGTACACGAAGTGACCGCTCCACTTCTACGGTAAAGTCAACGTGTCCCGGGGTGTCGATGATGTTGATCCTGTGCTCCAGCGCGCCTGGCTTCGGCTTGGTCATTTCCTCTTCTGTCCAGTGGCAGGTGGTTGCAGCGGAAGTAATGGTGATACCTCTTTCCTGTTCCTGCTCCATCCAGTCCATGGTTGCAGTTCCTTCGTAGGTCTCACCGATCTTATAATTGACACCAGTATAATAGAGGATACGCTCTGTCAATGTGGTCTTGCCGGCATCGATATGAGCCATAATACCAATATTCCTGGTTCTCTCAAGCGGATATTCTCTTCCAGCCAAAGTGATTCCTCCCTGTTAGTCTCTGACAGATCAGAAGCGATAGTGGGCGAACGCCTTGTTTGCTTCTGCCATCTTGTGCATATCTTCTTTTCTCTT
>CADBRV010000129.1 GCA_902797185.1 uncultured Lachnospiraceae bacterium | reverse complement strand
GCGGTTTTATAACAAGTGCTTGTCTTCGGTTTTGCCAGCCTATAGGGGCAGTTTTCCCAAACAGGCGTGTCTTTCGCCCGTTTAGCTTTCTGCAGGCGTTTCCGGGATAGGATAGGAGATCCCGTATTCCCCCTTTGCGAAAGCGCAGCAATATGACCCGTTTTCGCGGTCAAAGGTTTTATAGGGGGAAGGCCATGGGCAGGCGTTCTGGGGAAGCTGGACAGGGGAATATTGGGCAAAGAACAAAGGCATGGGCGCTTGCGGCGGGTTTGGGACTGTGCCGTCGTCTGCCGGTTCCTGGGGCGGTCGTTTGCGGGGAGGTTGCTGCATGCGTTCATAGCTGGCTTTGGCAAAATTGTCAGCATCCATCATGCCGCCAAAATCAGAGCACACATGCTGGGACAGGATCTTCCATTCGCCGTCTTCGAAAACGAAGTCATTGCCATACCTTTCCCACAGCCAGATTCCTTCTTTTTTCTTATCTATATTCAAGGTAGAAAAAATGATGCCCGGCGTGTACCAGCTGGCGCGGGTCGATTTCCCGTCTTCCGCAACCTCGATAATGCTGGATCCGAGCATGTGTACGGCGCATTCCATCAAGGGTCGTTCATCCATGCCTTCCACCTCCGGATATACATGTATGATCTGGCGATAATAGTAATGCGCGTTTTGTGCCAGCCCGCCAGCCCATCCAGCATATACGTCTTCGCGGGTAGGCATGCCGCCGAAGTTGTGGCACCAGAAGATGTCGTCCCGATTTGACCACATGGTATCCAGTTCTTCTTTTGTTTCTCCGGCAGCATGCATAATGGCGTGTTTTGCCTGGAGGTTTTCGGTTTCAATGCATGCCTCTGCCGCGTCAATCATCTGGCTGACGGTCATGTTTTCTTTGTTCATGACGCATCCCCCTTTCTGTTCTTATAGTTTGGATTGGCTTCCGGTCCACAGCCCTGTGCGGGGTCATACGAAAGGTAAGGTTCTGGGATGGAGGGGTATGGGTAATAATTGTACCGCGTGTTATAGGCCTTCATCTTGAAGGTGGGGCTGCCAAATTCTACGGCAACAGGGTTTTCTTCATCCGGCAGGTCAACCGGTTGCGCTGCGTATGGCGTGCCGGCCTCAAGCTGCATGTCTACCCCGATAAAATAATGCCAGATACGGAAACCGTCTGCTTCGCGAATCAGATCGGCATTCCCTTTTTCGGTGATCCATAGCCCGGCCAGGGAGCCATTTATAAAACGAGATTCATAGGAAGCGTTATACCACTGGCAGCGGATGGTCTTCCCATCTTCCGCTTCCTCTACACGTATGGTGGCGACCGGGTGACAGTTCATTGTCCCTTTCTCGCCAAAAGGGTTTCCGTCCAGGTAATAACGGCGGATCTCGTCCATCCCAACATAATAGCCCCAGTTTTTCCCGTAAGAGGCGGTTTTGCAGTGCGGCTCTTCTTTTACCCAGAGGCTGTCAAGGGCTTTTTTGCGCTCATTGGCTGCCATATAGTACATGTTTTTGCAGATGACAGATTTCGCCTGTTCCTTATCCCAGACCCGGCGGATGCGTTCCTCTTCTGAAAATTGTTTCATAGTATCTCCTCCTTTAGTCATTAGGCCCGTAGCTGAAGGTTTCACGGAACGTGCGGTATGGTTCGGGGATTCTCGGAGGCGCCGTATATTCCCGTTTCGGGGAGTATGCCTGGTACAAGTTCCTCTTTATGGTCGGTTCAGGCAAGCAGGAACCGGAAAATCCGGAAAATACAGGATCTTTTTCAAGGGAGAAAGGTTTTGTCCAATCTTGCGCGCAGGGGGTGACCAGTTCCTGGAAAAAGCACAGGTGCCAGATCTTCCAGCTTTTCTTTTCGTAGAGGAAATCCGCAGCTGCATATCCCCAGCACCAGGTGGAAAGAGGACCGTATTCCGTCAGGCTGTTGTCCACTCCCATGACCTGCCACAGCCCCTTTGCGCTTTTTTCATCTTCTGCGATTTCGATAATAGGGGAGGTGAGGGGGCGCGGATGGTCTTCGCCGACCCCGAAAAGCTCCCCGGCGGGTTTGCCGCCCAATTGCTTCGGGAATACTTCTTTTGCAGCAGAAGCTTTTTTCGCATAGTTTTCCGCAATGGCGGAATAATAGGAAGAGATTGCGTCTGTGCCGACGTAGTAACCGTTGTTGACTGCCAGCACTGGATTTTCTGCAGCAGGCACCCAGAAGTTTTTAACCAGGTCAGCGTCTTTGCAGATCATGACCAGGAGGGCATATTTGCCCATTAGGTTTTGGATTTCCCGGTGGTCAATGAAGCGCCTGGCAAGTTCTTCTGTCGAATATTCTTTTGCCATGTCTTGTTCTCCTTTCATAAAAAATGTCAATTATATTTGGACTTTTCATGCAACAAATTATAGAATTCGGCCTTTAAAAAAGTAAAATAGCATATTTCAATGACGCTATATTCGGAATGGAATGAATATCATTGGGAAAATACTGTAATATCTGAAAAAACAGATTACAGAGATAAAAGTTATAAGATGCATGCCAATTCAATTATAACCTCATAACGATTCTTCATTTTACAATGGATATTATGCCGAATAAAATTTTGAATAACTTGAAAACATTGGTGAATATAACCCATAAAAAGGAAAAGGGGAAGGAAGACTTCATTTTATAATGGATATTTTGCCGAATAAAATTTTGAATAACTTGAAAACATTGGTGAATATAACCCATAAAAAGGAAAAGGGGGAAGGAGGAAGAAAAGAGTGAATGAACCAATTCTCGAGGTTCAGCATTTAAAGACCTATTTTTATCTGGGAACTGACATGACGACCGAGCTTAGGGCGGTAGATGACCTTTCTTATACCTTGCACAAGGGTGAGTGTATGGCGATCATCGGGGAGTCTGGATCAGGGAAAAGCGTTAGCGCCCTTTCCATTCTGCGTCTGGTTTCGTATCCACCAGGTTTGATTGTAGGAGGGAAGATCTTGTTCCATGGACAGGATTTAATGGAAATGGATGATGAAGAAATCATGAAAATCCGCGGGTCAAAGATCAGCATGATTTTCCAAGAACCGTCCTCTGCCTTGAACCCGGTTGTGACAGTGGGGAAGCAGATCGTGGAAAACCTGCTACGTCATACAAGTATTTCAAAGGAAGACGCCTGGAAACGGGCGGTAGAGCTGTTGGACGAGGTGGGGATCCCGAACCCGGAACAGCGTGTAAACCAATATCCCTTTGAATTTTCCGGAGGAATGCAGCAAAGATCCATGATCGCCATGGCGATGAGCTGTAACCCGGAGATCTTGATCTGTGACGAGCCAACGACGGCACTGGATGTTACTGTCCAGGCGCAAGTGCTGGAACAGCTGGACAAATTGCGGGAAACCCATGACACTGCTTTGATTTTTATTACGCATAATCTGGGCGTGGTGGCTCGGTATGCAGATACGGTCAAAATCATGTATGGAGGAAAGGTCATAGAAGACGGGCCTACGGACGCGATTTTCCATGTCCCGCACCATCCATATACATTAGGGTTGATCCAGGCAGTGCCGCGGTTGGATCTGCCGCGTTCGCACGGCCTCCATACGATTCCCGGAGAACCGCCTGATATGTCCAAGATTCCAGAAAATTGCTGCGCTTTTGCGCCGCGCTGCAAATATGCGACGGAGGAATGCCGGACAAAAAGGCCGCAGCCGGAAACAGTGGGAGAAGGGCACCACTGTTCCTGTTTCCATATGGATCTGTTGGAAGATGAGCGAAACGAGGTGGTTCGTAGCCATGGATAACCGAACGCAGAACTTGCCGGAAGGAGTCGGCGAAAAGCTTGCGCAGGAAAACATCCTTACACGTGATGACATCATGTATGTGGACAACTTGAAAATGCACTTTCCCATCACAAAAGGGATTTTGAAGCGCCAGATTGGGGCGGTTAAAGCAGTGGACGGGGTCAGCTTCGGGATAAAACGGGGACAGACCCTGGGCATCGTCGGGGAATCCGGCTCGGGGAAATCCACCATAGGGAATTGTCTCCTGAATACCTTGGACATCACGTCCGGCGATATCTATTACGAAGGGAATAACTATAAAAAGATCAGTAAAAAAGCATGGATGCGGATGCGGAAAAACCTGCAGATGGTGACCCAGGATCCGTTTGCTTCCCTGGATCCGCGTATGAATATTTTCCAAGCCGTGGCAGAAGGGCTTCAAATTCAGAAAGTTTTAAAGGACAAAAAGGAAATGGAGGCAATGGTTGTTCGCCAGCTGCAGATGGTTGGGATCAATCCGGACTTCCGTTTCCGTTACCCCCATGAATTTTCCGGAGGGCAGAGGCAGCGGATTTCCATTGCCCGCGCGTTGGCGCTGCAACCAAACTTTATTGTCTGCGACGAAGTGGTTTCAGCATTGGACGTTTCGATCCAGGCGCAGATCGTGACACTTCTGATGAACCTCCAGCAGCAGTTGAATCTGACATATGTCTTTATCGGGCATGACCTCTCCGTTGTCCGCCATATATCGAACAACATTGCTGTCATGTACCTGGGAAAGTTTATGGAGATGACTTCTTCAGAGGAGTTATATGCGCACCCGCTGCATCCATACACCCAGGCTCTGATTTCCGCGGTTCCCATCCCTGACCCTGAGGTGGATCGCACAAGGAGCAGGATCCTTCTGAAAGGAGACATCCCGAGCCCGATCCATCCGCCCAGAGGGTGTAAGTTCTGCACCCGGTGCAAATACGCTGATAAAAGGTGCAGGGAAGAGGAGCCGGAGCTCACGGACGCAGGCGGAGGCCATTTGGTGGCCTGCCATAAGGCTGCCGGGGCATAAGGGGGATAAAGAGATGGTGAAATACATAATAAAACGTGTTCTGCTTCTGATTCCGGCCGTATTACTGGTGTGTATCACGGTGTTTTTATTGATGCGCCTTATTCCGGGCTCCGCAGTAGATGCCATCGTGTATAAATATTCCAGTATAGGCGTGGAAGTGGACGAGGACGCGGTTCGTGCCCAGCTGGGACTGGACAAGCCGGCGGCCATACAGTTTTTTGTCTGGTTTAAAGATGTCATTCAGGGAAATTTAGGAGATTCCCTGTTCCAAAACAAGAGCGTGCACAGCATTTTAGCGGCCGAGCTGCCGGTTACCTTTGAACTGGGGATCATCACGATCATTCTAAGTACGGTTATTTCGATCCCGCTGGGTCTTTTATGCGCGGCGCGTCAGGATAGCGGTCTGGATATCATTCTGCGGGTGATTGCCATTATATTCCTTTCCATCCCGGTTTTCTGGATCGCGACAATGGTTCTGGTTTACCCGGCCGCATGGTGGGGATACGCGCCGCCTGCAGATTATGTCGGGTTTCTGGAAAACCCATGGAAAAACCTGCAGATGTTCCTGATCCCGGCGTTGCTTAGCGCTTTAGGACAGGTGGGGATGCAGATGCGGTTGGTTCGTACACAGACCCTGGAGGTCATGAGGCAGGATTATGTCCGCACGGCGTGGTCCAAGGGGCTGAATGAGCGTACAGTGCTTTTCGGATATGCCTTCCGTAATTCCATGATACCGACGATTACGATGATCGGTGGAAGCGTGTCCTCCCTGATCGGTGGTTCTGTCATTATGGAAAACCTGTTTAATATTCCGGGAATCGGCAAGGAAGTTGTGGCGGCGCTGAGCAGCAGGGACTACCCGCTGGTACAGGGATGTGTCATTATCTTTGCGATTTATGTCATGGTTATCAACCTTGTCGTGGACATCTGTTACAAATGGGCAGACCCACGTGTCAGCCTGGAATAAGAGGGGGAACGATATGAAGGAAAAAAACAGGCTCCGTCGAAAACGTTTCATTTTTTTCCGAGAGCTGTTCAAGAAGAAGACGGTGGGCGGGATCGGCCTTGCCATACTGGTCTTTTTTATTCTGGTTGCCATTTTTGCTGATGTATTGGCACCTTATCCGATGCAGATGGGGGTCATGCAGGCAGACGTGCTCCATTCCCTGCAAAAGCCGTATATTTTTATGACGGCGGCTGAGAAGCAGGAAGCCGTGATGACGGCGACGTCATTGGGCGGGATCCACTTGCTGGGGACGGATTCCATGGGAAGGGATACGTTAAGCTACATTATATATGGCGCACGAACGTCCGTCATCCTGTGCCTCTGCTGCATGGTGCTGTCGGCGGTCGTCTCCGTCATCATCGGGACCACGTCTGCGACGGTGGGGGGCTGGTTTGACCTGGTCGTCCAGCGTCTGGTGGACTCCTGGCTCTGCATCCCCAGCATGCTGGTCCTTTTGATGCTTATGTCCATGCTGGGGCATGGCATGCTTCAGATGATATTCGCGCTTTCAGTCCCATCCGGCATAGCCGGTTCCAGGATTATCCGGTCGGCGACGATAGCGGTAAAGGACAGCGGGTATATGAAGAACTGCACGCTGCTGGGCGGGGGTACCTGGTGGAAAATCGTACACCACATTATCCCGAACATCCTGCCTTTGATTATCACGAATATGGCAGGCTCGCTGGGAAGCGTGGTCCTTATGGAAGCCTCGATCAGCTTCCTGGGGTTTGGCGTTGACCCGTCCACCCCTTCCTGGGGATATCTGATTGCGCAGGAAGGGAAAGCGAACATGTTTATAGCGCCATGGCTGTGTATTACGCCTGGCATATGCATTTCGCTTATGGTTTTTGGGGCAAACATGTTTGGCGACGCCCTTCGAGACCTCCTGGATCCGCGCCTGAAAGGCGGGGTCGGTACTTTTTCCATTAAAAAGATGAAAAAGCTGGCACAGAAACAGCTGAAAAAAATGGAAAAGTTCCGCGCGAAACAGGCAAAGGGAAAGGTGGCAGGAGCATAAACAGGTTTCATAAAGGAAACCGGGAAGTAGGGAAAGCAGAGGTGAAGCATGAAAGGAATGGAGGAAAAGAACATGGGCAAGCATCTGAAGAAGTATCTTGCGATGGCGCTGAGCGTGGTCATGGCCGCATCTTTGGCAGCGTGCGGCGGAAGTACAGGAGGGGCAGGGACGGCCTCGTCAAATGCCAGCGGGAATACGTCCGCGACGGCGTCAGGGACAGCATCGGCTGGCACCGACAGCAATGTGACCCAGGTGGGCAGTGAGCTGGTAAAGCCGGAGAATGAAGGAGACCCGGTTTATGGCGGCGAACTGACAATGTATTACCACGAATTCTATAACATTTACGTCCCCGAAATGCCGACGAGCTATGGATATGCGATGTGGATGGAAGGGCTGTGGTCTGTCAGCCCGGACTTCACTGATGGCATGCTGACGCAGGACGACATGGTAGGACAGATTGCAGATAGCTGGGAAACCTCGGACGATTATTCCACGCTGACGGTGAAAATCCGCGATGACGTGCATTTCCAGAAAAAAGAGGACGAAGAATATGATATTTACGGCGGGCGGCTCGTTACTGCAGACGATGTCAAATATACATATGACCGTCTGCTGGGGATCGGCTCCGGCTGGGACGAGCCGGTGGAATGTGAAATGAATTGGCCGCGAGAATTGTACATGGTGGACTCTGTCGATTCGGACGGGGCGCAGACCGTGACGTTCCACTTCAATACGAATTCGGAAGTGGCAGTCAGCAATTTCATATGTACAGTCATCAATATCTGCGGGCCGGAATGGGATGAGCTGACGGCAGACCAGCAGGCAGATTTCCATTATGCCAATGGTACAGGCCCGTACATCCTGACAGACGTGAACGGGACTTCTTCCATGACATATGAGAAAAACCCGGATTATTACGGGACAGACCCGAACCATCCGGAGAACCAGCTGCCATACATCGACACCGTGAAATTAATCCATATCGATGATTCTTCTGATATTTTGGCACAGTTTTTGTCTGGTTCGCTGGATTGGATCGGCGGCACGTCGGATGTGCTCAGCGCGTCTGAAAAAGCGCAGCTGGCTTCTTCCATGGAGCCGGGCAGTTACAAGGGGTATTCCTACAAATCTGCCGCGCCGGCAGCGATCCAGCTGAAATGCAACGAAGAGCCGTTCTCGGATAAAAATGTCCGTATAGCGATGCAGAAGGCGATTAACATTGACGAGATCATGACGTCTTATTACAAGCAGACAGACGGAGACAACCAGATCCCCGGCATCTGGGTGGTTAACTCGGACTTCTCGGACGTGGACAACTGGGCGGTCAAATTGGCGGACGAGTACAGCTATGACCCGGAAGGGGCGAAAGAACTGCTGAAAGAAGCAGGATATCCTGATGGGTTCGAATTTACCATTACGCTGGCGCCGAATGCGGATACAAACCTTTATGTATTGGCCCAGTCCTACCTGGCGGCAGTCGGCATCAAGATGAATATTGAAAATGCCAGTGACATCATGGAAACTATATCTGTATCCACAGACCCGGATAACCCGAATTGTGTATCCGGTACACACGGGGGCAAGAACAATTCCGCGATCATCAAGATGACGACGCTGGAGGGAGGCGCAAACTATGGGTACTTTGCGCAGGATACGGATGAATATGCAGATTATGCAGCGGCAGTAGATGCTTTTGACACGGCTAAGACCCTGGATGACCAGGTGGCAGCGGGGAAAGAGATGGACGACCTTTTTGCAGAGGCGCATTGGAGCATCGCCCTGGCAGCAACCAACCCGCAGACAGAGTATATGTCCAGCCGCGTCCATGGCTATTATGGGCAGCGCATCGTCAACAACCAGGAAAGAAGGAGCCTGGTATCCCTCATGTGGGTGGATGATGCGGAATAACATCAAATCATGAAAAACCAGGCATCCTGTGGTTTCCGGATGCCTGGAACATTCATCTGCGTTTTTCCGACTTACAAGTCCCCGCTTCAAGCGTTTCGCGCTAAGTGGGGGTGGTTGACCTGTAACTTTCGGATGGAGAGGGCTATGTGGTTTTTAAGGCTGTTTTTTTTATTAATTGCATGCTGCCTGGCAGGAGGGCTGTTCCTGCTGGCTCGTAACCTGCTAAGCAAACCGGAAAAAGTAAGCGCTGTCGTACTGGAGCGGAAGAAGCAGGCTTTTCCGGCCTCCCTGGTGGGGATCCGCAGGGAAAAGTATTCTTATGAGGTTTCCTTCGGGCTCACAGGCCAGGAGCAGAAAAAGGTCACATTGGAAGTGTCCGAGCTGGCTTTTAAAGGGATCCTGCCCGGCGCAGAAGGCGTTTTGTCGTACAAGGGCGGCTGGTTTATCAGTTTTACAGATGAATGGAACATTGTCACAAAGAAAGAAGTCCTTTCTCGTGGGAATGCGGAGTTGTTTTAGGGATCTGTTTTTACTTTTGCAGGCTGTCCTAAAAACAGTTTGAGCCGGGACCTGATATGCCCCCTCCTTACCGGTTGTCCGGTAAAGAAGGTACATATCAGATCCCGGCTCTTTTTTATAAGGGCGTTTTTTGCAAACATTGCCCCAGTCTTTAATCCAGGTTCAGCCTTTTATCTGCCGTGTACCAGGAAACAAACCAGAACAGGACGCAGAATCCGGCCAGGACCAGGAGATAGGCGATGGAAACATGCATCATTGTGCGGACAGAGTAAACGAAATCAGCAGGGATGTCGTAAGACCCGATCCTTACAAGCACGTCACTCCCTGGGAATGGAGCGCTTCCTGCAAAAGAGAAACCGGTACCTAGCAACGTGCCAAACCCGATGACTTGGAGGATAAAACTGCTGGCCAGGTAAGCGATGACGGAAGCGCCCCCCTTGTGGTTGGTAAAGAAGGAACCGATGGAGATGGCAAAATAAACCAGCAGGTTGCTGAAGACGATGCTGACAAGGAGCCAAAGGACCGCGTAAAGCGCCATTACAGGCAGGGGCGCGCCGGCTACGGCTGCCAGATAGCTAAACGGGCGAAAGACACGCCTGTTTGGGAAAACTGCCCCTATAGGCTGGCAAAACCGAAGACAAGCACTTGTTATAAAACCGC
>CADBRV010000128.1 GCA_902797185.1 uncultured Lachnospiraceae bacterium | reverse complement strand
GTAGCCATCCACAATGACGGTATCGCCCACCTGCACGGTAGGGTCTTCGCAGATATAATCATAGGTCCTGCCGCTGGCTCCGAAGCGCACGCTGACAAGGCGGTATTCCGGACCAGAGGGCTTTTCGGCAGGATTGCCATAGAAGCGATATTTGTCGGACTTTGACCATGCGACAACTTCGTCATCGTAATAGAATTCATAACGGCTTTCGACCTCGTTCCAAGCACAGAAGTCAAAGCGGACACGGTTTTCATCTCCTATGAACCAGGTCTGCGCCGTGTCATCGATGGTAAAGGCAACTTCTTTCGTCCTCTCACAGAAGGAAAGCTGCGGGATCGTGACGATAATGCTTTCTGGTTCTGGTACAGAGCGGGTAGGGATCCTTTTTGCAATAAGCCTGGCATGGCCTTCAGTGTTGGTGGTTTTGCGGATCTCGCAGCGGTTATTTTCTTCCGCCAGCTTCTTGAAAAGCCAGGGGATTTCATAATCTATGTGGTCTACGAGGAAGCCTTCCGGCAGCTGCCTGCGGGTTTTTTCTAATGCCTTCTGGGTATTGATCACGACGGTTGTGTTTCCGAAGAAATCACCTTTCTGGGCGCGAAGTTTTGCCGCATAGTCAGCCTGTAAATAATAATAGTAGGCCATGGCTGCATTGGCTTCTGTATCGATTCCCTGTGCGTAGACATTGCCCATGCGCAAGGCAGCATCGGCGAAGACGGTATTATCACCGGACAGGAAGTGCTTGATGCTGTCGTTGTAGACCATTTGATAAAGGGAGTGGGCAGTATGCATGCTCTGCTTGCAGGCATACCCGTGGCGGTACAGATCGGCCAGCTTATACATCCCTTCGTACAGGCCGTTCGCTGCAGCAATGCCGAAGTAATAGAAAGCTTTGTCATATTCCGGAACGTTGCCATTGCAGCGTCCGTAGTAATAGATATACCCAAGCGTGTTTGCATACTGGGGGTCATCTTCCTTTTCGAAGAGACGGGCCATGCAGTCCCGGGAAGTATTCCAGTCACATGGATACAGGCGGTTCCCGCCATAGCAGGCATACCCTTTGGTACGAAGGGCGAGGGTGTCGTCCTCGTCGCAAAGCTGGTCAATCAGCTTTCTAGCGAGGGAAAGTTCCCCCTCCTTGGCTTCCTTCACGAAATGGTCATCCTCGAAGAAGCCGATAAAATCCGTCATTTCCTGTTGGGAGAAGGACCATTCTTCAAGGGGCTTGCCTTTATTGGAAAAATAGCGGTCAAGATCAGAGAGGATCGCATCGAAATCAATTCCTTTAGAAAGCCTGTCATCGTCCTCGCAGTCTGTCCAGCAGCTATCCAGATACTGCCAGACCAGATAAAACCAGTCACTGTCAAAGCGGTTCAGCCCAGGGTAGCCTTTCATGGAGTCCGGGATACTCTCGGCTTCATCGTCATCAAGACCCTCGGCACGGTCCAAATCAAAGCGGTCTGAAAGCTGTGTGATCGGGTAGAACCAGTATTCCCCGAATTCATACATATCTGGGTCGGCAGCCTTCATGTTCTGAAGGGCGTGATACAAGTCATCCAGGGTGAAGGGGTATACTTCCGGGCAGGTAATGCTGCCTTCCTTAAAGTCTGCATCATCCATAATATCCTGGAAGGTAATCTCATATCTGGCGATCTGTTTCATCTTGTCAGTAGTAAGTATAATCGTCCGATCCGCCATATTATTCCTCCTCGCTTTCGCCTGAAATATCCTGGTCTTTCTTTTTATAGGATGTCTTATCGTCTGAGCCTTCAAAGGCAGTCTTATCGTCCGGGTCTTCAGAAGATGTCTTATTATCCGGGGCATTAAAGGCTGTCTTACCGTTCGGGATTTCAAAGGCGGTATGGCCATCCCGGAGTGGAAGGGCCAGGTCTATGTCACCGTCGTTTACTTCTTTCTCAACGATCTTTTCTACAAGCTCATCTGACAGTTGATGCGTTTTGCCCTCTTTGACTGCAGCCAGAATGGTTTCCATACAGCGCTTCGAATTCAGGACTTGGTCGCAGGCAGCAGTAACAGACGGCATATCCGCATTATCTGCCCAGTGTTTGATGAACGAAATGACACTATATTCTTCTGCGCTGAGCGTATATTCCGATGAAAGTTCCAGATAACGGAGCAGGACGGTCTCTGCATTATCGATTTCAGAGATACCGGATACCGGGCCTTCCTCTATCAGCCCATCGATCAGCGTCGTGATGGCGGCGTATTCCTCCGGTGTCGGACCCCCGGACAGGAGTTCTTCCGCACCGGATTTCTGCCAGCAGGCCAGGGAAGAGTAGGTATTTTCAACGTAGTTGATGGTCCCTTCTGTCAAAAGCCAGTGGCGGATCTCATCCGTGTCCGGTTCCAGACGCTCAACGGCATGGATCCGGCCCCATCCGTGCACCTTTTTGGCAAGGTCGAAGATCTCGTCATTGCCGTTTTTCCATTTCTGCATATTCCAGACCACAAAGATGGTAAATTCATCATACTGGCCGATCCTCCGGAAAGGCTCTTTCAGGTTTTCCTTTGGCTCCCCGAAGAGTTCCAGGAGCGCCAGCCCGATCTTAACGCATTCCACATGTTTGGAGTGAAGGACCATGGACAAGGCGGTATGGAAAACATTTCCGGGGTCCAGCGTCCTGGCATGGCCAATGACGTACTTCTGCAGTTCGTCGATGCAGCTGATGGCACGGACATCCTTTGTCCATTCGAAGAACATGGCATCTGTTTTGGGAAAGTTCCTGCTGGCGGCACATTTGAGAGCCCTGGCCATTCCTTTTGCCTGCCCGGCATCCAGGCCTGCATGAAACATATGGTAGAAACTGATACCATCCATTGCGCCGGGCGCCCATTTGATTTTGAAGTCATCAGAATCCTGCTCGTCCTGTTCGGGAAGGACAAAGCCGGGCTTTAAAATTCCATCGGATATATTGTTGCAAATCTGCTGATAAATTGATTCTTCCATCATGCACCTCCGCGGATTGAT
>CADBRV010000127.1 GCA_902797185.1 uncultured Lachnospiraceae bacterium | reverse complement strand
GAGGATGACAGATTCCAAAGGCCCGCACAGCGATGTGCGGGCCTTTGCTGTCGGGAGAGCCACGCCGTTTGCAGCCGCCCTGCGTGCAAGGCGTGGCCTGCATCATCGCCCTTTGGGCAATGACATTTCGTAGAGCTGTTCTTTTAAGAAGCGATCAGTTATAATTATTCCATTAGGTGCTGGAGGGTAGAGAGCCACACCAGGAAAGTCCGCACCGCGCGCGAAGGCACAGGCTGTGTCATCTCCTTCCAGGTGACGATATTTATGGGAGAGCCGTGCCAGGAAAGTCCGTACTGTGTGCGAAGGCGTGGCCTGCATCATCGCCTTTCAGGCGATGGCATTTATGAAAAAGGGGAGCCGTTTCCATGAATTATGGCGCAATAAAAAATTTTGACGTGGCCAACGGCCCGGGCGTGAGGGTGTCCCTTTTTGTCAGCGGATGCACCCACCACTGCAGGGGATGCTTTAATCCTGAGACCTGGAATTTCAGCTATGGGCAGCCTTTTACGGAGGAGACGCAGGACCACCTGATGGAAATGCTTTCCTCCGATGTGATCCAGGGGCTGACCCTGCTGGGCGGGGAGCCGATGGAGCCCCAGAACCAGGAGGTGCTTCTGCCTTTTTTACAAAGGGTAAGGAAAGAACTTCCGAAGAAGGACATCTGGTGCTTTACGGGATATCAATTTGATGATGACATCATGGGCAGGATGGCGGACCAATACCCGTTTACGCTGCCTTTTTTAAAATGCATTGACATCCTGGTGGATGGGACCTTCCAGGAAGAACGCAAGAACATGATGCTGCTTTTTAAAGGTTCGGAAAACCAGCGGATCATCCAGGTGCAGGACTCCCTGCGGCAGGGAAAGGTTGTTCGCTGGCCGGCGGACCTGCAGCGGGAAAAAGAGCTGGGAATCAAAGCCTAAATCCGCGGGGGAAAATCCAAGACAGGGTACAAGGTTTTCCCGGAAACGGGGAAAAAAAGGATATACGGATAAAGGACAATCCATGGTCCAGGCAAGGCACCAATATTTTCCCGAGCAGGGAAAATCAGCTCCTGGCCTGCCGGGGGAAGCTGCTTTTGATCCTGTCTGTAAGACGAGGACCAGTGTGGAAAGAGGGGGAAAAACGAATTGGGAGAAAGCAGGATGGAATGGAAAAAGCTGCTCTGCGGGGACCGGATCCGCTCGTATTCCAATCCGGCAAAGGCCAGCCGGGATATGCGTTCCGCGTATGAAAAAGATTACCGCAGGATCATCGGGAGCGCCTCTTTCCGCCGGATGCAGGACAAGACCCAGGTGTTCCCGCTGGACCAGAGCGATTTTGTCCGTACCAGGCTGACCCATTCCCTGGAGGTGTCTTCCTTCGGAAAATCCCTTGGGCAGATGATTTCTGCCCGGATCCGGACCGGGATAAAGGATCCCGGGTTCCTGCCGGAATATTCCCAGAATGTCACGGACATCCTGCAGTGCGCGGGGCTGATCCACGACATCGGCAACCCTCCTTTCGGGCATTTTGGCGAGACCGCCATCCGGGAATGGTTTGAGAAAAACCTTCCAGTCCTGGAATTTGAAGGCGAGCCGATCGGGGAAGTCCTTTCTCCCCAGATGCGGGAGGATTTTTTACATTTCGAGGGCAACACCCAGGCGTTCCGCCTGGTGACAAAACTCCATTTCCTGGTGGACGACCATGGAATGAACCTGACGAAAGCCCTGCTGTCCACGATCATCAAGTATCCGGTTTCCTCTTTGGAGATTGACCCGGATTCCCCGGATGTGCGTTTCCATAAAATGGGATATGATTTTGCGGACAAGGACAATTTCCAGGACGTGGAAGAATCCACCGGCACCCTGGGGAGACGCCATCCGCTGGCTTTTGCCTTGGAAGCGGCCGATGATATTGCCTACCGCACGGCTGATATGGAAGACGGGTTCCGGAAAGGCATGTTTTCTTTCGGCATGCTGCAGGATTACTTAAAGGAGAAGATAAGCCCGGATTCGAAGGAGGAGCAGAAGCTTGCCGCCCTTTTGGATTACCGCTACCAGAAGGGGAAGGAGATGGGCGTTACCGACCCGGAGGATTACGCGATCCAGAACTGGATGGTAAACGTCCAGGGAAAGGCGCTCCAGGCTGCGGCAGACAGTTTTATCCTCCATTATGACGATATCATGGAGGGCACTTTCCAGAAGGAACTTCTGGCAGATACGCCATCCGGGCATATCCTGGAGATTTTGGGGGAAATAGCGGTACGGAAAATCTTCCATTCCAAGAGGATTTACAAAAGGGAGATCGCCGAGGAAGTCATCCTGGACGTCCTTCTGGATAAATTTGTAGACGCGGCGGTTTATTTTGATACAGGGAAAAAATTAAAGCCTACCCAGGAAAAGCTGATGTCGCTGGTTTCCCAGAATTATATGGCGGTTTACCAGCTTTATTCGTCCGGCAAATCCAGGGAGGAAAAATTGTACCTGAGGCTTCTTCTGGTAACAGACTATATCTGCGGCATGACCGACCACTACGCCAGGACCTTGTACCAGGAACTGACCGGCATGCATTTGGAATAAGGATGGCAGGCAGGGGCTGCTGGCCGGGATTAACGGTGGGATAGCGGGGATGCAGGTCCGGATTTCCTGGCTGGACATCCGGATCCGGGCCACCCGCCCGGATTATACGGCGGACCAGCTGGATTCAGATTGTACCTGCCGGCCTTCCGCCATGCAAAAGGAAGAATAGGGGGCATGTCCCGAAAGGAGACGATGAAATTTGACCATTGCGCAGATTGAATATTTTATGGCCGTGGCGGATTATAAGAATTTTTCCAAAGCGGCTGAAAAGCTTTATATTACCCAGCCGGCTTTGAGCCGCCAGATCGCGGCCATGGAGGAAGAGCTGGGGTTTGACTTGTTTGTCCGCAGCCGCCCGCTGCAGCTGACCCCGGCGGGGGAAGTGCTCCATATGGGGCTGGTGGGCATGACGGACCGTTTCCATGAAAGCGTGCGCAAAGCCAGCGTACTGGGAAACGGTGCCGGCGGGATTGTCACCATTGGTGTCCTGCCCGGCGTGGATATCGGCGACTTTTTCCCGAAGTTCCTGTTCCGGCTGCAGAAAAAATATCCGGAGATTGAAATCGGGGCAGAGGTGCACAGCTATGCGGGGCTGGTGGATGGCCTGAACCGGCATGACCTGGACGCTGCTATCGCTTATGACTTCATCCTGGATTCCAGGCTGGAAGAAGTGGATAAAATCCAGATTGATGAACGGCCAAGCTGTATCGTTATCCCCAAGAGCCATCCCCTGGCGGGGCGCGACCACTATAAACTGGCGGATTTCAAGGATGAAAAATTCATCCTGAACGCGCCCAATGACCTCGGAAACGGCTGGGACAGGCTTTTAGGCAAATGCAAAGAGGCGGGGTTTGTCCCCAGGTACCGGATTGCGGAAAACCTGGACCAGTACATGCTCCTGACAGAAAGCGGCATGGGCGTGTCTGTCTTAAACGGGCGGAGCACCCTGCTGCACCATCCGGGGCTTGAGTTTATCCCCTTAAAGGAAATCGGCCTGAACCGGCTGTACCTGATCTGGCCGAAGAGCAACCGGAACCCCAGCCTGAAAAAGTCCCTGCCCATCTTCCGCGCCGTATTGGAAGAAATGCGTGACAGCGGGGAGATGGAGGCAGAGGAAATGGGCTTCATGAATGAACTGAAGCATAGCGAACAGAAGGATTAAAGCAGGATGGGAAATTAGATTATTGACCAGGAATTAAGGGGACAGCCTTCAAAAATGTCATCACATGCAAGGTAATGGCATTTTTGAAGGCTGTTTTTTCCTTCCATAATATTGAGCAGCCGGCAGCAGGCCCAAGGCGCTGCGGATGAATGGAAAATTATTTTCCCATGTTCCTGGATTTTTCTACGCAGGCATGCTGGGCTTTTTCCACTAATTCATAAAGACCGTCTTCCCGGAATACTTTCACGGCTTCGATGGTCGTGCCTCCCGGCGAGCAGACGCTTTCGGTCAGGGACTGGGGGTCCGTGCCGGATTCCAGTACCATCTTGGCTGCCCCAAGGGCGGTCTGGGCGGCAAAAGCGACGGCTTTTTCCCGGTCCATGCCGTCTTTTTCCGCGGCTTTTGCCATGGCGTCGATAAACATGTATACGTAAGCCGGGCCGGAACCGCTGACACCGGTGACGGTATCAAACAGGGATTCTTCTACCGTTTCATATTTTCCAAACATCCCGAATATTTTATGGGCTTTCTCCATGTCCTCATCCGTGACGCTGCTGCTTGGGCAGAGGGCGCTCATGCCTTCTCCCACCAGGGAAGGCGTATTAGGCATGCAGCGGATGATTTTGGCATCCCTTCCTAATACATCCTCCACAGAAGCGATGGATACTCCTGCGGCTACAGATACAAGGATTGTAGAAGGGCGAAGGCCCGATTTGATTTCGGCAAGGACCTGGGGATAAAGGGAAGGCTTTATCGTTAAGAAGAGCAGGTCCGCCTCTTTCGCGGGCACAGCGTTATCAGTAGAAATATGCACAGGGAATTTTTCCCGGAAGGCTTCCAGCTTTCCCATGGTGTGGTTTGAAACATAGATATTCTGGGCAAATGCGGGGTCTTCCGCCAGCATTCCCTGCATAATAGCTGTAGCCAGGTGGCCACAGCCGATAAATCCGACGGTGGTTTGTTCCATGACAGGTCCTCCTTAAATGTCATCACCCACAGGGCGAATTTGGATGGCACGACGCTTCCGTTAATATCTTCACCTGAGAGGTGATGGGGCAGGTCGCGCCTTCGCAGCTCCTGCGCATTATATGACGTGGCTTTCGATAAGCAAATGGCATTGCTGTTTTTCTATTTTCCCCTATTATAACGCCTTCCTTCCGGTTTCGGGAAAAATGTCATCGCCTGCAAGGCGATGACGCAGGCCACGCCTTCGCACGCAGTGCGAATTTGTATGGCGTGGCTCTCCCGTAAATGTCATCGCTTTGAAAGGCGATAGTGCAAGCCGCGCCCTCATGCGAAGTGTGAATTTGGGCGGCGTGGCTTTTTTGCACAGTATATAAAAATTGTCATTGATAGAAGAAAATGTTAAAATTTTTTAGAAATGCCATCACCTTGCAGGTGATGACGCAGGCCGCGCCTTCGCATGCAGTGCGACTATAAATGGCGTGGCTTCCCCGTAAATGCCATCGCTCGGAAGAGTGATGACATAAGCTGTGCCTACGCATGCAGTGCGCGGGCTCGGCCGGGCAGGAGGTTCTGTTTCGGAAAGGAGCTTTTTTATGTCAAAACCGCTTTCTGCGTTGGTAGAAAAACTGCCGGATTCCGGCATTACGGAATATTTTGACCCTAAGGCGCTGGGGGAAGGTACCTTTTCTTTAGGCGTTGGGGAACCGGACTTTGATACGCCGGCGCATATCCGCCTGGCTGCCATCAAAGCCTTGGAAAACGCCGATACAAAATATACGGACAATAAAGGCGTTGAGAGGTTAAGGGAGCAGCTGTCTTTGTATCTGGAAAAATTCGGCGTCCATTACAACCCGGACAAGGAGATCCTGGTGACCACCGGAGGCAGCGAGGGTATTGACCTGGCTTTCCGCGCGGTTTTAAACCCGGGAGACGAGGTACTGGTGATCCAGCCTTCCTATGTTTCTTACCTGCCATGTGTAGAACTGGGTGGAGGCGTCCCGGTGGTTGTGGAAACATCAGAGAAAAACGGCTTCCGTGTTAAGGCAGAGGATCTGGAGGCAAAGCTGACCCCGAAAACCAAGATGGTGATCATGCCATATCCCTGCAACCCCACCGGGGTCATCCTGGAAAAGGAAGACCTGGAAGAAATCGCGGATTTTATAGTAAAAAATGATCTCTACGTTTTAAGCGACGAAGTATATGCGGAGCTTACCTACGGGTCTACCCATGTTTCCATCGCGTCTATGCCGGGGATGAAGGAGCGTACGATCGTGGTCAACAGCTTTTCCAAGGGCTTTGCCATGACGGGCTGGAGGATCGGCGTGGCAGCAGCACCTGCCCCGATTATGAAGCTGATGGAAAGGATCCACCAGTATACCATCATGTCCGTGGGGACGGTCAACCAGGCAGCAGTCCTGGATGCGCTGGAAAACCCGGACCGGGACAAGGAAATCGGCCATATGAGGGATGTTTATAACGAGCGCAGGAAGCGGATTGTAGATGGCTTAAACCGGATCGGGCTTCCTACTGTAGAGCCGAAGGGCGCCTTTTATGCTTTCCCGAACATCACTTCTACCGGCCTTTCCAGCCAGGAATACTGCCGGAGGCTCCAGAAAGAACAGAAAGTAGCTGTAGTGCCCGGGAATGCCTTTGGTGCCTGCGGCGAGGGATTTGTACGCATTTCCTATGCCTGCGATACCGAAACCATCAAAACCTGCCTGGAGCGGATGGAAGCATTCCAGAAATCCCTCCATGCATAAAGGAAGGACGGCATGAAGGCAGATTTAAGCCTCTTAGGGGCGCCGCTCCTGTCCTGGTTTGAGGAAAAGAAAAGGGACCTTCCCTGGCGGAGGACCAAAGACCCTTATTCCATCTGGGTATCGGAAATCATGCTCCAGCAGACCAGGGTAGAAGCGGTTAAGGGATATTACCGCAGGTTTCTGGAGGAGCTGCCGGATGTGGAGAGCCTTGCGATGTGCCCGCAGGACCGCCTGATGAAGCTTTGGGAAGGGCTTGGATATTACAACCGTGTCCGGAACATGCAGAAGGCTGCACGGCTTATTATGGAAAATGGCGGGAAATTCCCGGATACCTATGAAGGGATCCTGCGACTCCCCGGTATCGGCACCTATACCGCAGGGGCAGTAGGATCCATTGCCTTTGGCCTGAAAGAGCCGGCTGTAGATGGGAATGTGCTAAGGGCCCTTTCCAGGGTGACGGATGACCCTTCCGATATCGCGCTGCCATCGACGAAAAAGGGCACAGAAGAATCCATGCGCCAGCAGCTTGCAGGCTCCGGTCTGGATCCGGGAAAAACCAACCAGGCCCTGATGGAGCTGGGCGCTATCGTCTGCCTGCCGAATGGGGCCCCATGCTGTGACGCCTGTCCATGGCAGGAATACTGCCTTTCTTTAAAAAACGGCACGATTCCGGAACGGCCTGTAAAGACAAAGAAAACAAAACGCAAGGTCCAGAAGAAAACGGTGCTGGTCATTTCAGATGGCGAAAAAGTCCTGCTATTTAAGCGCCCTGAAAAAGGGCTCCTGGCCGGGCTGTATGAATTTCCCAACCTGGAAGGATGGCTGAAAGAAGAGGATGCCCTTTCCTATGTCAAAAGCCTGGACCAGGATGCCCTGTTTATCCGCCCGCTGGAAGATTCTGCTCATATCTTTTCCCATGTGGAATGGAAGATGAAAGGGTACTACATCCGGGTGGCAGGGTTGGATGAAGGGATGGGGATTGCCGCGGATCTGGATGGCCTGGAAAAGTCTTATGCCATTCCTTCTGCTTTCCGTGTATATACCCAGTTTGCGAAGCTGAAAATCCGGGATTGAAGCATCCCAAAAAAAGAGGATGCCGACAACCCGTTTCCAGGCTGCCGGCTGAGTTATGAAAAAGATTTATGTGTATTAACTTCTTTTGTTATCTATATAGTACATAGAAGTTATGACCATAATATGAGTAAAAATAAATTGTTTTGTTAATGATTTATGAACAAACGGGATATTCTGTTCATAATTACAGCAGAATGACGAAATGCCCAAATTGGCTTCGTTGACTTTTCACCCGCCGACATTATAATAAATGGAGCAGTAAAAACAGCCTTTAAAGCGGTTTTCACGGGAAAGAGGGAGCCGCTCGGAGACAAAAGATGAAATTACTTACAATTACCGTCCCGTGCTATAACTCACAGGATTATATGGAGCATTGTATCAATTCCCTCCTGGTGGGAGGAGAAGATGTGGAAATCATCCTGGTAGATGACGGCTCCACAGACCGCACCGCGGAGATTGCGGACCAGTATGCGGAAAAATACCCATCCATCGTAAGGGTAGTCCATAAGGAAAACGGCGGCCACGGGAGCGGCGTAAACACCGGCATCTCCCTTGCCACAGGGGAATATTTCAAAGTCGTAGACAGTGACGACTGGGTGGATTCCCAGGCATACCTGAAAATCCTTTCCCGCCTGCGCTATTTTATACGGACGAAGGGAAACGGGCCGGTGGACATGCTGGTGAGCAACTTTATTTATGACAAAGTAGACACCACCAGGAAGAAGGTCATGAATTATCGCCACATGATGCCGAAGAACACGGTATTCGGGTGGAGCGACCTGAAATGGATTTCCAAACAGACCTACATTTTGATGCATTCCATCATTTACCGCACAGAGGTCCTTCGAAAATGTGGGTTAAAACTGCCGGAGCATACTTTTTATGTGGACAACCTGTTCGCCTATATCCCGCTTCCTTATGTAAAACGGCTGTATTACCTGGATGTGGATTTTTACCATTATTACATCGGCAGGGAAGACCAGTCTGTAAATGAAGAAGTCATGATCAGCAGGATCGACCAGCAGATCCGCGTCAACAAGATGATGATCCGGGCATATGACCTGGTGAAAGATGTCCACAACCCGAAGCTCCGCAAATATATGTACAACGACCTGGAAATCATTACGACGGTTTCGACCGCCCTTTTGAACAAGGCCGGGACTCCGGAGGCCAAGAGGAAAAAAGACAAGCTTTGGAAGTATGTATGGAATTACAACCCGAAGCTGTATATCAGGATGAAAAATGACCCCGTTGGCAGGTCCATGACGCTGCCGGGCGAAATCGGCAGGAAGTTTGGCGTTATTGCCTACAGGGTCGTACATAAGTTCTACGGGTTCAATTGATGATAGTTCAATTGATGATAGGATTCGCCGGCATGATTTAGAGGACTATCTGGCCGGATTATCCGGGCCGGACGGTGAGAATATTGTTTTTTCGATAAAGTTTTTGAATTGTCATAAAGGGTAGACGCCGCATTCCAAATCGTCCTTAAGGAGAGCCGCGCCATAAAAGAGCACGCTTCGCGTGAGGGCGCGACCTGCGTTACCGCCTTGCCAGGCGAGACGGCGGACGATGCGGCTGGTGTATCGCAAGGAATCTTCCCGCTGGCGCGGGTTCTTCCTTACGATATATAATTGAAAAAATACCAGGCTGGGGAGAAGCTGGCATACGTGGAAGCATGCGGCCAATCCCTGCCTGGTTTTTTTAAATTATAGCCTGCATTTTCAGTATTCAAGCTTTGCCGCTATTTTTCCCTGCAGTACAAAAGGTTCCGTATACTTGTCCTGCAGTGCCAAAATATTTGGCATCTGCGCTAAAAGGACCTATCGCGGTAAAGCAGGAATTACCTGCCCTGCCTTCTAAGCGTCAGGCATGTTTTGCCTTGAACGGGCTTTTCGGGAACATGTACATAAAGTAGTACACGATGGCTCCCAGGATCAAACCGCCCAGCACGTCAATCACAGAATGCTGCTTTACAAACATTGTAGAGATGATGATAAGCACCGCGATAATGGCAGAAATGGTATATACTCTGTGCAGGATGCGGTGGTACTGCTTTTCATCTTTGCTGTGGGCAGCCGCTTTCTTCCGGATCCAGGTGCTGTTTAGGATACAGGCATGGATCCCCACGGTGTTGTAGACATGGAGGCTGGGAAAGACATCGGTGGGCGTGTCAATGGAATACATGAGCCGCACCAGCCAGGAACAGAAATCCTTTCCCGGCACATTTTCCGGACGGATGTCGATGGCAGTAGGCCAGAAAATGTTTAGAATGATAAACGATGCCATGCCAATGGCCAGGAACCAGAACCCTTTCAGGTAATCTTCTTCACTGACAAAAAAGAACCAGAACAGGGTAATAAAGACGTAGAGAAACCAGAAATAGTAGGCCAGGATGAAGCCGGGCAGGAAGGGGATCTTGTCATCCAAGGGTGAATCGATCATGTGGAACCCGCTGGTCCTGCGCTCGATCAGGTAAAAGCTGATACAGTAAGCGGCAAAGAAGAAAAGGGAGAACAGCCTCTGTTTCGGATGCTTCATCCCTTTAAAGAATGCGTCTAATTTTTGTTTCATATATAGGAATGCTCCTTTAATGCGGTGTGATTTGTTGCATTTTCGCAACAGTTGCATTTTACACCGATTCACCTATAATAAAAAGCCGGATTCCTTTCATATGGACAGAAACGCGAAAATGTCCCCTTATGTATCGTAAGGAGGGACCTGCTTAAGCGGGAGAGTCCCTAATAATGTTTCATCTGGATCGCCAGAAAGACGATTAGGAATGTAGGGCCTGTCCATGCATTATGGAAAGGGATGGCTCCGCGGCATGGCGGCAGCGCCGTGCTGCGCAGGGTAAAAAAGAGCGGGCCTGGTAACGGCCGGATAAGGATATAGAGATTATGAAAAAGACGAAAAAAAGAAGGAAGAGAAGGGTAAAGACCTGGGTCAAAGTGTTTTTGACCACGGCCATCATCCTGGGCGGGATGTATGCCGCGGGCGCCGTGTATTTTCATGGGCATTACTTTTATGGGACTACTGTAAATGGTTCTTCCGTCGCGTTCCAGACGGCAGAGGCAGCAAAGAAGCAGGCTTCTTCTGCCACAGAGGATTATACGCTGACGATTTCGGAACGGGGAGGCGGCTCGGAGGAGATTGAAGGCAGCCAGATCGGGCTGGAGCCGGTTTTCGGCAGCTGGTTCGAGGATTTGATGAAGAAGCAGAATGAACTGCTTTGGCCCCTTTCCTTCCTTACAACAGATGACGAGACCTTGTCCCAGGTGGTTTCCTATGATGAAGACAAGCTGGATGCGGCGATTTCTTCGTTAAACTGCATGGACTCCTCCAAATGGGTTACTTCGGAAAACGCCTCGCTGGGCGCATGGAAGGATGGCAGCGGCTATGAGCTGAAAAAAGCGGTCTATGGCACCCAGATGGATACAGGCGCCTTTACTGCGGATGTCAAGCAGGCGGTCAGCACGCTGGAAACGACCCTGGACCTCACCAAGGCGGGAGTCTATGTGGACCCGGTTTATGATGAAAACAGCCAGCAGGCACAGCAGATGAAGCAGACCGCAGATACTTACGGGTCTTCTGACATCACGTACACCTTTGGCAATTCTGTGGAAGAGATCGACCGCAAGCAGATCGAAGAATGGATGGATATTGATTCCGACCTGAATGTGACGCTGGACCAGGATGCCATCGCCCAGTATGTGGCGCAGCTGGCAGACACTTATAATACGGCGGGGCAGGCCAAGACCTTGGCGACCTCCTATGGACAGAACGTGACGATTACCGGCGGTACTTATGGCTGGAAGATCAACCAGGCATCCACAGTAAGCCAGATCCTCGAAAAGATCCAGAACGGGGAGGCCTATTCCGGCGACCCGGTCTATACCCAGACCGCCAACAGCCATGACGGGAATGACTATGGCAATACCTATGTGGAAATCAACCTGGCCGCCCAGCACCTGTATTTTTATAAGAACGGGTCCCTGGTTACAGACTGTGACATCGTTTCCGGCAATGAGTCGGAAGGGAACGGAACGCCCACCGGCGCTTATTTCGTTAATTACCTGGACAAAGACGCAACTTTGAAGGGCGAGGATTATGAATCCGAGGTGTCTTACTGGATGCCCTTTAACGGGAATATCGGTATGCATGACGCAGACTGGAGGTCCGCGTTTGGCGGGACGATCTATAAGACCAACGGCTCCCACGGGTGCATCAATATGCCTCCTGCTTCAGCGGCAGTGGTCTTTCATAACATTTCCGCCGGGACGCCGGTCCTGGTTTATACCCTGGCAGGTACGGAATCGTCTTCCAGTGAGGATACCAGCACGGACGCTTCCACGTCGACGGATTCTGATTCTACGACATCTACGGATACCTCTACCGATAATACGGCAGGGGAAGAATAAATAGTACAGCAGGCAGCGCATAAAAATTCCCTCCATGCCGGTTTGAAGGCATTCACCAGCATTTATGCATTCATGCCACAACGGGCTTTGGAAAAGCGATGGCTCGCTTTTCCAAAGCCCGTTGTGGCATGGACGCGCATAGGTCGAGGCGGCAGTGCATCATAAGGCATCCTTTTCAGCAGCCGGCTTTTCCTTTGCCCTTGGCAGGTAAAACCGCAGCAGCACGATCCGGTTGTTCTCGATCTTGGAAACCCGGATCCGGATGCCGCCGTCCAGCACGAAGATCTGCCCGTTTTTCGGGAAGGAGTCAGACAGGCCGATCAGATATCCGCCGATCGTGTCATAATCCTCGCTTTCCAGTTCAAGGCCGAAGGCTTCGTTGATATCGTCCAGGGGCGTACCGCCATCCACAATATATTCTGTATCGGTGGCTTTGCGGATCATGTCCACTTCGTCATCGTCATATTCATCCCGGATTTCCCCAACGATTTCTTCCAGCAGGTCTTCCATGGTGATCATGCCCGCCGCGTTGCCATACTCGTCCAGGACGATGGCAATGTTGATATGGCGCTCCCGCATCTCCATCAGAAGCTCGGAGATGTTTTTGTGCTCATGGGTGTAGTAAGGCTGCCGCATGATTTTGCGGATGGAAAATTTGGATGGGTCGTCGATCAGCAGGATGTCCTTCATGTTGATGAACCCGATGATATTGTCGCTGGTATTTTCATAAACCAGGATCCGGGTTACCTTCTCTTTACGGTACAGCTTCATCAGGTCGTCATAGGAAGCGGTTACCTCGATGACCACCATGTCGATATGGGGTACCATGATCTCCTTGGCCATGGCATCGGAAAAATCAAACAGGTTGTAGATGATTTTCCGCTCGCCGCTTTCGATGACCCCGTCTTCATGCCCGACATCCACGATGGTCTTCAGTTCCCCTTCCGTCATTACCGGCTTTGTGAGGTTGGTATTAATGCCTAATATGTTCAGCAGCCCCTTGGAAACCAGGTTGACGATGACGACAATGGGCGTCAGGACCCACATCAGGAACCAGATGCTGCCGGAAAAGGCCAGGGCGAGTTTTTCCGAATAAATCGTTGCCATGGTCTTGGGGGAAATCTCCCCTACAATCAGGATCAGGAACGTGATGATGAAGGTGGCGATGCCGGCGCCGTAATTGCCCAGAAGCTTAACCGCGATCATGGTGGAAAGGGAAGAAGCAGAAAGGTTTACGATGTTGTTGCCCACCAGGATGGTGCTGAGCATCTTGTGCTGGTCATCCAGGATCCTAAGGACCCTCTTTGCCCGGCGGTTCCCGTCGTCAGCCAGGCTCCGCATCCGGATCTTGTTTGTCATGGTGAATGAGGTTTCCGCTGAAGAAAAATAAGCGGAAAGCAGAAGAAGGACGATCAATACAATAATGTCCCCGATTAAACGTTTATCCAACTAAAAGCCCCCTGATAGAATCGTTCGCCGCCCGCAGGGCGATGAAGCAGCGCCACGTGCGATGTATACGCCTTTTATGGCACGGCGCTCTTTGGCTGATATTTCATACCCTGCGCACGATGAAGCAGGCCGCACCACGAAGAGCGCATTCCCATGGCGCGGTTTTTGTAGCCATCCCTTCCTTTTTCAGAAGTTAAGGCACACTGTGCGTATCGCACCCATGGTATCGAAAAATACGCCGGATTTCAAGGTTTTCCTTTTCGGAAGGGGAAAACTGTGATATACTTTGCCTATATAAGTGCGCATATATTGGAAGGAGGATGTTTCCATGAAACATATCAAAACACTGAAAACAAAGAGGCTTCAGAGCACTGTCCAGAAGGGTGGATGTGGCGAGTGCCAGACTTCTTGCCAGTCTGCATGCAAAACTTCCTGTACGGTAGGAAATCAGAGCTGCGAACATAGATAAGGACATACGCCGCGTTCCAAACCGCCCGTAAGGAGAGCCACGCCATGAAAAAGCACGCTTCGCGTGAAGGCGCGGCCTGCGTCATCGCCTTGCAGGCGATGACATAAGGCGATGCAGCTAGTGCATCGCAAGGAATCCTCCCGCTGAAGCGGGTCCCTCCTTACGATAAAGAAGGCATAGAAGGCATAAGTTACCTTTTTATTTTCACAAAAAACGGATAAGCAGCGGCTTCGGTCGCTGCTTTTTAGTGTAATTAAATTATAGGAAAGAAAGCATGGTTCATCAGTTTAAAAACAATGGTTACAATATCGTCATGGATGTAAACAGCGGTGCCATCCATGTCGTAGACGATGTGACATATGAAATGATCGCACGTTTTGAAAAGGAGCCGAAGGAGCAGGTACTCTATGAGCTTTCCGATATGGCGCCCCGGGCAGAGCTGGAGGAGGCATATTCCGAGATCCAGGAGCTCAAAGACAACGGCGACCTTTTTACGGAAGATACCTACCAGCCTTATATGAAGCAGTTCGCGAAAACCAGGAAGACCGTCGTAAAAGCGCTGTGCCTGCATATTGCCCATGACTGCAACCTGGCCTGCCGCTACTGTTTCGCGGAGGAAGGGGAATACCATGGCCGCCGCGCTTTGATGTCCTACGAAGTAGGCAAAGCCGCCCTGGATTTTCTGATTGCCAACAGCGGCAACCGCCACAACCTGGAAGTGGATTTCTTTGGCGGGGAGCCCACGATGAATTTTGACGTGGTAAAGAAGCTGGTGGCTTACGGCCGGGAGCAGGAAAAAATCCATGACAAGAAATTCCGTTTCACGCTGACCACCAATGGCGTGCTTTTAAACGACGACATCCTGGAATTTGCCAATAAGGAAATGTCCAACCTGGTGCTTTCCATTGACGGCCGCAAGGAAGTCAATGACAAGATGCGTCCCTTCCGTGGAGGGCAGGGCAGCTACGACCTGATCGTGCCGAAATTCCAGCATGCCGCAGAGTCCCGCCACCAGACCAATTATTACGTAAGGGGGACCTACACCCATTACAACCTGGATTTTGCCGAGGATGTGCTTCACCTGGCTGACCTTGGGTTTAAGCAGATTTCGGTGGAACCGGTAGTAGCCGACCCGTCAGAACCCTATGCGCTGCGGGAATCTGACCTGCCCATCCTGTTCGAACAGTATGACAAGCTGGCGGCAGAAATGGTGCGCCGATACAAAGAGGGGGATGCTTTTAATTTCTTCCATTTTATGATAGATTTAGAGGGCGGTCCGTGCGTGGCAAAACGGCTTTCCGGCTGCGGAAGCGGCACGGAATACCTGGCAGTGACCCCGTGGGGTGACTTTTATCCCTGCCACCAGTTCGTAGGGAACGAAGGGTTTGTCATGGGCAATGTCTTCGAAGGCATCAAGAGGACGGACCTGCAGGAAAAATTCAAGGAATGCAATGTCTATTCGAAAGACCAGTGCCAGCACTGCTTCGCGAAATTCTACTGCAGCGGCGGATGTGCCGCTAATTCCTACCACTTCAGCAAAGACATCAACGGTGCCTATGAGATCGGCTGCGAACTGCAGAAGAAGAGGATCGAGTGTGCCATCATGATCAAAGCGGCAGAAGCGGAAATCGATGAAGAGAGGGAAAGCAGCAGTGCTGTTTAAAAAAGAAAAACGGCATTACCGGATTTTCAAAAAAAGCGCCAACCCAGGAAGACCTCAAATGTCTCATTGAAATAAAAAGATAGGAAAGCAGTATGGCAGCGGCGCGGTTTTTAATAAAGCGATAGCGCAGAAAAAGGAGAAAGCGATAGCGCAATATATAGGTAGCACAAAGGAGAAGAGAAGCATGAAGAAGAACAAGGCGGTTGCAGCCCTTGTCGTAATTCTTGCCGTCCTTGTCGCGGTAGGGTACTTTGCCGTATCCATCTGCAAAGCGACACTGGATGGTGACGACGGAGGGCTGACATTAGGCCTGGACCTGGCCGGCGGTGTCAGCATCACCTACCAGGCAGAAGGAAACCCCACTTCCGAGGAAATGAGCGACACGATCTACAAGCTGCAGCAGCGTGTCGAAGATGAAACCGGGAGCACGGAGGTTTCCGTGTACCAGGTAGGGGATGACCGTATTACGGTGGAAATCCCGGGTGTAACGGATGCCAACGCGATCCTGGAAAAGCTGGGAGAGCCGGGTACCCTTTCCATCCAGGATACCAGCGGCAATGAGATCCTCACCGGCAGCGACATTACCAGCGCGCAGCCGGCAACGACCCAGGACAGTTACGGGAACAAGCAGTACGTCGTACAGCTTACCTTTACTGACGATGCGGCAAAGACCTTTGCGGATTATACGTCGAACCATATCGGCGACCAGCTGCCGATTTACTACGACGGCAAAGTGGTCAGCAGCCCGGTGATCCAGAGCGCTATCACAGATGGCGAATGTGTCATCGAAGGAATGGACAGCTATGAAGAAGCATCACAGCTGGCTTCCTACATCCGTATCGGTTCCCTTTCCATCCAGCTGGATGAATTACAGTCCAACGTCGTAGGCGCCCAGCTGGGTTCCAACGCACTGGCAACCAGCATCCTGGCCGCTTTGGTAGGCCTTCTTATTATCGCGGCCTTCATGATTGCGGTTTACAGGGTTCCGGGTATCGTGGCATCCATTGCCTTGATTTTCTATACCGGCCTGGTAGTGGACTGCATGTATCTCTTCGACCTGACTTTGACGCTGCCCGGTATCGCCGGCGTCATCCTGGGCATAGGCATGGCGGTGGACGCCAACGTCATTATTTATGCCAGGATCCGGGAGGAAATCGCCGCGGGCAGGTCTGTCCGGCTGGCAATTGACACCGGCTTTAAAAAGGCAAGGTCCGCCATCCTGGATGGCAACATCACGACCTTTATCGCCGCCATCGTGCTGATGGTCATGGGTACCGGTACAGTCCGCGGGTTTGCTTACACCCTGGCAATCGGCATCGTGCTTTCCATGTTTACGGCACTGGTAGTCAGCAAGATCATGATGAAGTCCATTTATACTTTGGGCTGCAAGGATGAGAAGTTCTATGGCAGGAAGAAGGAAAGAAAACCCATCCGTTTCCTGCAGAAGAGGATGCTTTTCATTACGATTTCCATCTGCGTGATCTGCAGCGGCTTTGTAGCCATGGGCGTGCATAAAGCAAATGGCGACGGCGCCATGAAGTACTCCCTGGAGTTTGTCGGCGGTACTTCCACCCAGGCAGATTTCGGAAAGGATTATTCTATTTCCGAGATTGAAAAGGAAATCGTCCCGGTAGTGAAAGAAGTGACCGGTGACAACAATATCCAGACCCAGAAGGTGAAGGACAGCACAGACATCATCATCAAGACCAGGACCCTTTCCCTGGATGAAAGGGAGGAACTGGACCAGAAACTGGCAGATAATTTCGGTGTTGACGAAAGCACGATTTCCACGGAAAACATCAGCTCCGTCATCAGTTCCGAGATGAGGACGAATACGATTAAAGCAATTATCGTGGCCGTCATCTTCATGCTGCTTTATATCTGGCTCCGGTTCAAGGACCTTCGGTTTGGTACCAGCGCGGTGCTTGCCCTGGTACATGACGTATTTGTGGTTATCGCATTCTATGCCATTGCGAGGGTCTCGGTCAGCACGACCTTTATCGCCTGCATCCTGACCATCGTCGGATATTCCATTAATGCTACCATTGTCATATTCGACCGTATCCGTGAGAACAACCACGGCATCCGGTCCCAGGAAGAGCTGATGGAAATGATCAACAATTCCATCACCCAGACCCTGACCCGCTCGGTATATACTTCATTTACGACCTGGGTCATGACCTTTACCATGTACATCTTCGGCGTGGCATCCATCCGGGAGTTCGCGCTGCCATTGATGGTAGGCATTATCTGCGGCGCTTATTCTTCCGTCTGCATCACCGGCGCATTGTGGTATATCTTCGAAACCCGGATCGGGAGCACGAAGAACCGCCTGCCGAAATTTGTAGACGCAAAAGGCAAGCCCATCGACCACAGCGTAATGGCTTTGGCTGCACAGGGAGGCGCCTTGGCAGATGGCGCAGCGGAGGATACAGTTTCTGCCGCTGATGAAAAGGCAGACGCACAGGCTCCGGAACAAGGCGGAGGAAGCAGTGCATCTGCTGCTCCTAAGAAGAAAAAGGCTTCTGACGGGCAGAGGCAGAGGAACCTGCAGTCTACCCCGAGAAGGAAGCACAGGAAACGCTAAGCCTGGCTTTGAGAATGTCTAAAGCTTTCGGATGAAGCTTGGTAATACCAAATAAGAAATATGAAGTAGGAAAGGACCCAAGTGCCCTTTCCTATTTTTTTTCCAGTCCATCAGCATCATGCATGGCTGCACATAGCACGTTTGGGCTGCATAAAGACCAGTGGAAAGCCGTGCATCGTGCTGGCAATCGCTTTTCCAATGCCGCCTTCGGCATGAATACGCATAAGGCTGGTAAGAGGCTATGCATCACATGCTTAAATCCTACTAATCTGACCGGATTAGAAGAAAAATTAGAATCCGCATATTTACGAGGATTCATGTTATAATAAGCCTCATAGAATTTGAAAAATCCTGAATCATCGCAAGAAATAGAAAGGTACGCTTATGAGAGTAATTGATTTATTGACAAATGAAGAACCAACCCTTTCCTTTGAGGTATTCCCGCCGAAAAAGGAGACGGCTTATGAAAATGTAAAGGCTGCTACGGAAAAAATCGCGGCATTGAAGCCTTCTTACATGAGCGTGACATATGGCGCGGGCGGCGGCACCAGCAAGTATACCATTGATATTGCTTCCAACCTGCTGTCCCATGGCGTAACCCCTGTCCCCCATATTACCTGCGTGTCCACGCCGAAAGACGAGATCAGCCGCCTTCTGGACCAGATGAAGGAAAAGAAGATTGAAAACGTGCTGGCACTTCGGGGCGATATCCCGGAAGGCGCCCGGGATCGGGACAAATGGAGTTTCCAGCATGCCAGCGACCTGGCAGCCTTCATTAAGGAGAGAGGGGATTTCTGCATCGGCGGCGCATGCTATCCGGAAGGCCATCCGGAATCCAAGGACCTCAAGGAAGATGCCTTGAACCTGAAGAAAAAGCAGGACGCAGGGGTTGATTACCTTGTAACCCAGATGTTTTTTGACAATGACATCCTGTTCCATTACCTGTATGTCCTTCGGGAACTGGGCGTCACGATCCCGGTTGTGCCCGGCATCATGCCCATCACCAAGGCTTCCCAGGTCAAGAGGTCCATCGAACTGTCCGGATCCTATATGCCCAGGCGTTTCCTGCAGCTGGTAGACCGTTATGGGGACAACCCGAAAGCCATGAAGCAGGCCGGCATTATCTACGCCACCGACCAGATTATCGACCTTTTCGCCAACGGGATCAACCATGTCCATGTTTACTCCATGAATGACCCGGAAGTGGCGCAGAAGATCCAGGAAAACATTTCAGGAATTTTAGGAAGGGACTGACAACGAATATGATGCAGACAGTTTCCACCTTGCAGGTTGACAAAAGCAGGATCCATATTGACCGTTTGGAAGGCCTTCGCTATGTAGGGTACCGGAGAGGCACCGCTTATGACGAAAACCTGGAGAAGCGGGCCGACGAGATTGCCGGGAAAGTGGAAAACTGCATGGTGCCAAGGGTATGTTATCTGGAAGCGCCTGTGTGGAAAAAAGACGATGAAACCATCGATTTCGGTTATTTTACGTTAAAAAGCAAAAGCCTGATAAAGAACCTGGAGGGGTGCTGCAAGGCGTATCTGTTTGCGGCAACCCTGGGACCGATGGTGGACCGTGAGATTGCCCGGGCGATGCAGAAATCTTCCGTGGACAGCCTTTTATTCGACGCCATGGGCTCTGCGGGGATCGAGGCGGTCTGTAATGAAGCCTGTGCCAAATTTGCCGAATGGGAGCCGGATAAGAAGCTCCATCCCCGTTTCAGCCCGGGGTATGGAGGCCTTTCCATCGAATCCCAGAGGCTTTTTGTGCAGGTGTTGGATACAAACCGGAAAATCGGCCTTACGCTAACGGAAGGGCTGATGATGACGCCGGTAAAATCGGTGACGGCCATCGCCGGCGTAGGAGAAAAAACGGATGTCGCCCCTGAGGGAGGGCAAACGCCCTGCCAGCTGTGCGGGAAAACGGACTGCCTGTTCCGCCAGACAAAAGGGGAAGAAGCATAAGGACCGGGCAGCCGGAAAGGACCGTATCAAGCCAGGATAGGCTGGAAAAGGGCATATCTGGAAGCAGACGGTGGATCTGGGACTGTAACAAGTCACAGAACATGGCAGAGCAGTCCGGGTAATTGCGGCTAGTGCATCGCATGGAATCCTCCCTCTGTGGCGGGTCCCTCCTTACAATATATCAGAAATAAAATTTTAGCGGGGTACAGTAGTGGATATCTTAGAGCGGGTCAAAAAAGAACGTTTATATTTTGAGGGGGCAGCGGGAACGATCCTGCAGTCCTGGGGGCTTCGCCCGGGAGAACTGCCGGAGCTGTGGAACCTGTCCCACCCGGACCGGATCCGGAAGCTCCATCATGACTACCTGATGGCGGGCTGCAACATCATGAAGACCAATACCTTTGGTGCTAACAGTCTCAAATATACCGGGAAAGACGGAATGCCCGCTTTGTCCGAAGTTGTTTCCGCCGCTGTCTCCCATGCCAGGGCAGCCAGGGAAGAGACCGGCAAAGACGCGTACGTGGCGCTGGATATTGGTCCCAGCGGGAAGATGCTGGAGCCTCTGGGGGATTATCCCTTTGAAAAGGCGGCCAGCCTGTTTTCTGAAGTGGTGGAAGAGGGCGTAAAAGCCGGCGTGGACCTGATCCTCATTGAGACCATGAATGACTCCTATGAGACAAAAGCTGCTGTCCTTGCAGCAAAGGAGCACAGCACCCTTCCGGTTTTTGTCACCAATGTGTATGACGAGCAGGGAAAACTGATGACAGGCGCGAATCCCCAGGCAATGACAGCCATGCTGGAAGGCCTTCGGGTGGATGCTTTGGGCATGAACTGCTCCTTAGGGCCGGCACAGATGAAGAAGCTGGTGCCGGAGCTGGTGGCAGCCAGTTCCCTGCCGGTGATCGTAAACCCCAATGCCGGGCTTCCCAGGAGCGTAAACGGGCAGACGGTATATGATGTGGACGCGGATGAATTTGCCGGGCACATGGTGGATATCGTAAAGAGCGGGGCTTCCATCATCGGCGGCTGCTGCGGCACCACGCCGGAGTATATGCAGAAGATGATCGAGGCTACTAAGGACCTGCCTTTCCAGCCGGTGGAAGAGAAAAACTTAAGCGTCGTATCTTCTTATACCCACGCGGTCTATTTCGGGCAGCGCCCGATCCTGATCGGCGAGAGGATCAACCCCACCGGGAAGAAGAAAATGAAACAGGCCTTGAAGGACCATGACCTGGACTACCTTTTGGATGAAGGGATCCGGCAGGAGGAGGCCGGGGTAGACGTGCTGGATGTGAACGTAGGCCTTCCGGAGATTGACGAGGACGCCATGATGCAGGAAGCAGTGCGGGAGCTACAGGCTGTTTGCGACCTGCCTCTACAGATCGATTCCACCGGACGGGAAGTCATGGAACATGCGCTGCGTATTTATAACGGCAAAGCCATGATCAATTCCGTGAACGGGAAAAAGGACATGATGGAGACCGTATTCCCTCTGGCGGCAAAGTACGGCGGCCTCATCGTAGCGCTGACACTGGACGAAGAAGGCATCCCTGCTACAGCGGAAGGAAGGGTAGCGGTTGCAAAAAAGATCCTGGAAACCGCTGCCACCTATGGGATAAAGCCAAAGGATATCATTTTTGACCCCCTTGCTATGACCGTATCGGCAGATGACCATTCTGCCCTGGTGACGCTGGAAGCGGTACGCCGGATTACCGAGGAGCTGGGATGCAACACGACCCTTGGCGTATCGAACATTTCCTTTGGGCTGCCCAGGCGGAACCTGATTAATGGCACGTTCTTTGCCTTAGCTATGGAAAACGGGCTCAAGGCGGCGATCATGAATCCCTTCTCACAGGAAATGATGCTGTCATATAAAGGCTTCTTAGCCCTTTCCGGACAGGACCCCAACTGCATGGGATATATCAACTATGTGCAGGACCTGCCTCAGCAGCAGGCGGTACCGGCATCCGGCAGCACTGCGGCAGGAAACAGCGCGCCGGCAGCAGGAGCAGCTGGTGCTTCCGCAGGGGCATCCGGTGCCGCTACCGGAGCAGGCGAGGAGAATCCTTTGCAGAAAGCGATTGTAAAGGGCTTGAAAGAAAAAGCCGCCAACCTTACCAAGCAGGCCCTGGAAACGGAAGAACCGCTGGATATCATTAATAGGGAAATCATTCCGGCACTGGATATCGTAGGGCAGGGCTTTGAAAAGAAGACGCTTTTCCTTCCCCAGCTTCTGGTCAGCGCGGAAGCGGCGACAGCTGCCTTTGATGTCGTAAAAGAAAAGATCACTGCCAGCGGGGAGCAGAAAGAAGCCAGCGGCACGGTAGTGCTGGCTACGGTAAAAGGCGACATCCATGATATCGGCAAGAACATCGTGAAAGTGCTGCTGGAAAATTACGGTTTCGAGGTGGTGGACCTGGGCAGGGACGTGCCTCCGGAGAAAGTGGTAGAAGTGGTAAAAGAACGCCACCTTCAGCTGGCAGGACTGAGCGCCCTTATGACGACCACCGTCCCGTCAATGGAAGAGACCATCCGCCGGCTCCATGAAGAAGCCCCCTGGTGCAAGACCGTGGTAGGCGGCGCCGTCATGACCAAGGATTACGCGGACATGATTCACGCAGATTATTATGCCAAGGATGCCATGGAGACGGTGCGCTACGCGGAGAAAGTTTTTGGAGTGGAGTAAAGCGGGTAGTTGTTGATAAAATCGAATGCACCTGCTAGAGCAAAGCCTGCATAGAAAAGCGTAAAGCCAGCTTGGATTGGTGTAGAAAACATCCTGGGCAACAGAATAAAATATTTTGACGTTTCTTGTGCGAGAAGCAGGTTGCTGAATAAAGCAAAAAATAATTATAACAGAATTGTGTGAAAAGCATCCTGCATAAAAAGGCCTGGGCGATTCAAGCCCAGGCCTTTTCTATGCAGGATGCGTATCTTTAACCAGGATGCGTATTTTTATGCAGACTGCGTATTTTCAAGTAGGCTGCGCATTAAGAAATGTTATTGCAGTACAAGGTTCGAAGGCTGGCAAGGCTCCGTCACCATGATAAAATCTTCCGGATATACTTCTTTAAGAGCCTGGCAGGCATGTACTGCCGGGTCTTTCTGTACGAAAATGCCAAAAATGGTGGGACCGGAGCCGCTCATCAGCATGCCGTCCGCCCCAAGGGCTTCCAGGTGGCTTTTGCGCCCGTTTAAGGCAGGAAGGAGCGGCAGCGTGACAGACTCCAGGATGTTCCCCATATGGGCACAGAGGGATGTTAAATCGCCATTCTTTAAGTCTTCCAGCTGGGCATCTATGGGCGGGTGGACAGGAGAGGGCACTTTGTCCAAAGCCTGGTACACTTCCTTTGTAGAAACGCCCTGGGAAGGCTTCACCAGGACGATATAGCAGGAAGGCATGGCAGGCAGAGGCGTCAGGATTTCCCCGATCCCCTCAGATAGGCAGGTGCCGCCCAGGATACAGAAAGGCACGTCTGCCCCCAACTCCAGCCCGTGGGAAAGCAGGACGTCTTTCGAAAGCCCAAGGCCAAACAGCCGGTCCATCCCGATTAATACGGTGGCAGCATCGGTGCTCCCGCCGGCCATGCCGGCAGCTTCCGGGATCTGCTTTTTTAAATGGATCGAAATGCCGTCCGGGATGGAGTATGCTTTTTTCATCAAGGCGGCAGCTTTGTAGGCCAGGTTCCGTTCATCCGCAGGGAGGGCAGAGCCTTCCAGAGTAAGCCGGATCTCTCCAGAGTGATTCTTTTCCAGGGAAATGACATCGTGCAGGCGGATGGACTGCATGATCATTTTTACCAGATGATATCCGTCCTCCCGTTTCCTTATGACATCCAGGCCCAAATTGATTTTTGCATGTGCTTCCAGTTCCAGCATATATCTGCACTCCTTTAACTGTTTTTGTATCCTTGCTGTGTTAGGCATGAATGCCACAGAATGTAAATACTGGGCCATATAATAGGGTTCAAGGATTTTGAATGTGTACCAAAACGTAAGGTTACACCCCAGGTCGCGAAAAAGGAGTACGTGTCCGGCTGTCCGGATACCACGGTTTCGTATCTCTTTCGTAAAATTTAATAATTCCTTAGCATTCTCTTCAAGATTTCATCACAACTATCTTGTATATTAACATCATCAGATGAGAAAAGAAACGGACATGCAAACGTTCCAAACCATCTGTTTTAATACATTCCATTCCCTTATTCCCCGGGGCTGCATCACCTGCAGCTCCTTTTTTAGGTGTAAAAATGCATCAGCCTTTCGGGGGATGTTTCTTGGAAAACTCCTTTACATGGGTTTTACGCGGCCTATCCCTTCTGGCTTTTCCCTTTTACCCAGCACAGTCCGTCCTGCGGGGAAAATTGCGCATAAAAACAGCGGCCTGCAGATGCAGGCCGCTGAAAGTATTTTTTATTAAGCGTTCCTACTGTTTTTCAAACAGGTAACATGAAACAGGTTCGAACCTTTCGAGGATAACCTGCAGGGCAGGTTTCCATCTATCCGTTTCCCATTATACGGCAGGGATCAGGCTTTTTTCTTGTCGTCCGCATGGTCTTTTGCCAGATGGAAGGAAATAAGCAAATCTTCCTGTTTTACGGAATCTCCTTCTTTGACGTAGATCTTGTCTACCGTTCCATCTACTGCGGATACAACTGTGGTCTCCATCTTCATGGCTTCGACGGTCATCAGCGGCATGTTGACATGGACAGGGTCGCCTTCCTTCACCAGGATCTTTCCGACAGTGCCCGGGATGGTGGAGCCCAGGTGCTTCGGGTTGTTCTTTTCTGCCTTCAGCCTCTGGTCTACCTTGGATTCCAGGCTGTCATCCTGGATCATGACGCTCCGGCGGGAACCGTTTACTTCGAAGGTAACTTCCCTTACGCCTTCGTCATTTGCGGCGCTTACGTTAATGAGCTTGATAATCAGGTCTTTGCCTTCTTCCAGATGGAGGACGGTTTCTTCGCCGATCCTAAGGCCGTAGAAGAAGACGTGGGATTCCAGGTGGCTTACATCGTCATAGTGCTCGATGTGCTCCAGATAGTCATCATATACCTTCGGGTACAGGGCGTAGCTTACAGCCTTCTGCATGATTTCTTCTTCATCAAACTTGGACAGGTCTGTCTTCTCGGAGATGTGCTTGATGATGCTGTCGAAATCAGCCGGCGGAAGCAGTTTGCCCGGACGATCGGTAATCGGCTTGATATCCTTGAGGACGATCTTCTGCAGTTCCTTCGGGAATCCGCCTTCCGGCTGCCCCATCATGCCCTGGAAATAGGAAACGATGGAATCCGGATAGGAGAGGTTCTTGCCCTTCACCAGGATGTTGTCCTTGGTCAGGCCGTTCTGGAACATAAAGATTGCCATATCGCCGACTGCCTTGGAAGAAGGAGTAACCTTTACAATGTTTCCAAGCAGTTCGTTGGCGTCTTTATAAAGGGATTTGATCTCTTCGAAATGTTCTCCGGCGCCCATGCTCTTGACCTGCGCCAGCAGGTTGGAGTACTGCCCGCCAGGGATTTCATATTTGTAAATCTCGGCGTTTGGAGCGTTCATGCCGCTTTCAAACTGGTTATATACAGTACGTACCCTTGCATAGTAGCGGCTCAGTTCATCCAGCTCTTCGAAATCAAGGCCGGTATCCCGTTCGGTACCACGCAGAGCTTCGACTACCGCGTTCATGGACGGGTTGGAAGTCAAAGAGCTCATGGATTCGATGGCCAAATCTACGATATCTACGCCAGCCTCTGCAGCCATCAGCACGGTGCTGACGCCGTTGCCGGTGGAGTCGTGGGTATGGAGATGGATCGGGATGTGCAGCTCTTCCTTCAAGGCGGTTACCAGTTTCTTTGCAGCCATCGGCTTCAGAAGGCCTGCCATATCCTTGATGGCGAAGACGTGTACGCCAAGGGATTCGATTTCCTTTGCTTTGCGCACATAGTAATCCAGCGTGTATTTGGTTTCATTCGGGTCGGTGATGTCACCGGTGTAGCACAAAGTGCCTTCTACGATCTTGCCGGTGCCCAGGGCTACCTCGATCGGCATCTTCATGTTTTCTACCCAGTTCAGGGAGTCGAAAATACGGAAGACGTCGATGCCCTTGTCAGCGGAAATCTTGATGAAGTTTTCTACTACGTTGTCCGGATAGTTGCTGTATCCGACCGCGTTGGAAGCACGCAGCAGCATCTGGATCAGGGTGTTCGGCATCCTGGTGCGCAGGTACTGCAGCCTCTTCCACGGGGACTCGTTCAGGAAACGGTATGCGGTATCGTAAGTTGCGCCGCCCCATGCTTCAACAGAAAATGCGTTCTGCATGAAAGCGTTGGTAGCGTATGCGGCACCGGCGATATCCTTGGTACGCATCCTGGTGGCGATCAGGGACTGCTGTGCATCCCTCATGGTGGTATCGGTTACATAAAGCTTTTTCTCGTGAAGGATCTTCTGCGTGAAGTCCTTTGCGCCCAGCTTTTTGAATTCATCCTTTGCGCCATAAATCGGTTTTTTCTTGTCATAAACCGGAAGGACGCGGTTCTCGTATTCTGCCTTCTGTCCTTTGGTGGTATTTACGACACGGTCGCCAAGGAATTCCAGGATCTTTGTTGCACGGTCCTGGGGCTCTTTCATTTCAAACAAAGAAGGGGTCTCGGCGATGAAAGTGGTGTACCATTCGCCCCTGCGGAACCTTTCGTGGTTCAGCACGTTAATCAGGAAGCCGATATTGGTCTTTACGCCACGGACACGCATCTCACGCAGGGCGCGCAGGGATTTGGCGATGGCCCCGTCGAACGTCCTGCAGTGGGAAACGATCTTGACAAGCAGGGAATCATAGTACGGCAGGATTTTGGCGCCCTGGTAAGCGTTGCCGCCGTCCAGACGGATCCCGGAACCAGAGCCGGAACGGTATACGGTGATTTCACCGGTATCCGGCATGAAGTTGTTGGTCGGGTCTTCCGTAGTAACACGGGTCTGGATGGAATAGCCGATGCAGGGGATGGATTCCTGGTTCGGGATGCCGATTTCCGGGGAATCCAGGCGATAGCCTTCGGCTACCAGGATCTGGGACTGTACGATATCGATGCCGGTGATTTCCTCCGATACGGTATGCTCTACCTGGATACGGGGGTTCATCTCGATGAAGTACGGGTTGTGGTCGCTGTCTACCAGGAATTCCAGGGTGCCGGCGTTGCGGTATCCTACGTTCTTGGCAAGGCGGATGGCGCTTTCGAAAATGACCTTCCTGGTTTCAGCAGGAACGCTGAATGCAGGCGCATATTCGACTACCTTCTGGTTACGACGCTGCACGGAGCAGTCACGGTCATAAAGGTGTACGATGTTGCCATAGTTATCGCCCAGGATCTGTACTTCGACATGCTTGGGGTTCCTTAAATATTTCTCGATGAAGATCTTGTCATCGCCGAATGCTTTTTTGGACTCGTTCTTCGCTTCTTCGAATTCCTTGTCCATCTGCTCAGCGGATTCCACGATACGCATACCGCGTCCGCCACCGCCGTTGGAAGCCTTCAGCATGACAGGGTATCCTACCTGCTGCGCGATTTCTTTTGCTTCGTCAGCATATTTTACTGCGTGGTCAACGCCAGGGATAATCGGGACTTTACATTGGATCGCCATCTGTTTGGAGGAAATCTTATCGCCCATTTTATCCATCAGGTCTGCGGACGGCCCGATGAAGACAAGGCCTGCTTCTTCGCAAGCCCGCACGAAATCCGGATTTTCGGAAAGGAAACCATATCCTGGATGGATGGCGTCTGCGCCGGCATATTTTGCAATCTGGATAATTTTCTGGATATCCAGGTAAGCGTCTACCGGGCCTTTTGCCGTGTCCAGAAGATAGGCTTCATCTGCTTTGGTACGGAACTGCGCATATTTATCCTCTTTGGAATAAATAGCAACCGTGCCGATCCCAAGTTCGTTCAATGCACGGAATACACGAATCGCAATTTCGCCGCGGTTTGCAACCAGGACCTTTTTAAAAGGCTTGATTTCGCTATTGCTCATGTTTTTGCTCCTTCTGCTCCTTCTTTGAAGTGGTTGTCAGTTACCTCCTGCACTCAAAATGGGCACAGAAACAGGAAAACCGATGAGGTTTTGACCAAACGGATATGCCAAAAAAGCATAAAATACCCGTCTCCCTTGCGTTTTTCCTTCTTATCCAGTATAGTGAATCACTTAATTATGTGCAAGCTTGGATTGTTTGATCTTTTTAAGTATTCGCAGAAGAGGCGGGAACAGCCCTGTGCGTTGGCTGTTCTTGACCATTTTGCCGTGTGCCTGGACAAAATATGCCAGAGGATGAATCTGGCTGGGACTCCCGGAATGGCATCCAGTTTTAGCATGCGATACGGCTGAAAAATAGCATCTGCCAAAGCTGTGGACAGAAACAGTTGGTATCTTTACATAATGAGAAGCTTCTGCCGGTATTCATCAATGGCAGGAGAGCCGCTGATGGCCTTTTCAATATCCCGGTAAATGCGGGTGGCAGAAAGACCATGGGAAATCTGGGTATGCTGGTTTTCGGAAAGCCTTGGCACATCGCCTGCCAGGCTTGTTACAAGAGGTATGCTGCCGCGTTTTGAAAACCAGGAAAGCAGAGGGCGCGCTTCTTTTCGAAGCCCCAGCACGTGTGCGTAAAGGGAGCTCTTTAGGTCTTCCGGTAATGAGTGCTTCTTACCTTCCGGGCTGCCCATAAAAGGCAGCTCCAGGATGAGACGCATCAAGGTCCTGGAAACGGAGGCATAGGTTAGGGAGCGGTTTTTTACCAGCCCTGCCAGCTGGGAAAAAGAAGCAGCCTCCCCGCGGCAGGAGAGGATCCTGGCAGCCAGGTCTTTCCGGATGCCCTTTGCCTGAAGGCTCTCCGGGGTCTCCTTTTCCAATAAATAAAACAGGATGCTGCTGTAATCGTCTGCCTGCTGCAGGCGTTTTTCCTCCATCGCTTTTTCCAAGGCTTTAAAAGTGGCAGCAGGGACAGCTTCTTTTAGTCCCGGGATTTCCGACAAGGCAGTGCCGCGGCTTACTGCTTCCCATACTCCTGCACGGACAGCGGAAGCAGATGGATTGCCTCCTTCCAGGGAAAGGCTGTGGTAGGCGTTCCCTGTCCTTGGCAGAGCCACCGGCACAGTAGAAGAGTGCAGGGCTTGGAGGGAGCGTAAGTAAGCGATCCCTAAGATGTTGTTTGGCTGTTTGATAAATTCTGCCGCGCCTTCTTCGGAAGGAAAAAGGGAAGGGTCCTTTTCGTGCAGCACATGGGAAAGGGCGGCGCCATTGGCTGCGGCAAAGGGAAGCCCTGCCTTTAAGCCTTCTTTCAGCAGAGCCTTGAATTCATTTCCTTCTTCCTCCTGGACGGCTGCCGCGGCGGAAAGCTTTCCGAGATCCGGCTCTTCGCAGCCAAAGCACAGGTAATCGATGCCCATGGCGCTGGCGATGGCAGCTCCCGCGGAGGCAAAAGCATCAGCACTCCCCAAAGCAAAAGAAACAGGGAGCTCCACTACCAAGTCGATGCCGCCGGACAAGGCGCAGGCAGCCTTGTCATACTTATCCAGGATGGCAGGAGCCCCTCTCTGCACAAAGTCCCCGCTCATGATGGCGACGACATAATCAGCGCCGGTCTTTTCCTTTACCAGGCGTGCCTGCAGCATGTGCCCGTTGTGAAAAGGGTTGTATTCCGTTATGACTGCTGCGGTTTTCATGTGCAGTAAGACCTCCTTTTTGCGTTCCTTCTATTCTTCTATTATAGAAAGAGAACTCTGAAAACGCCATGGAAAATAGGAAAAGAAAATCGGGGAGGCACTGCGCCAAACGTCGCTACCGTCCGGATCCAAGGGAGGCCATTGCAAAAGCACATTTTCTGCGACTGTTTGCCGCAGCCGTCCGGATCCAGATAAGCCTGTCTGCAAAAGCAGGCCTTTTGGAGACGCTTGCCCCAGCCGTCCGGTTTCCGGGGATGCCTTATGGAAGAAATGCACCTGGGGAACTGCCTGCTTTTTCCTTAAATCCGCACTTGTGGTATTAATATGCCGGGAGTATAATTTATCTGTATGAGGTCGCTTAAGGAAAGTTATGTCCTTTGTGCATGATTTCCTAGACATGAATAAAAACGTTTCACAAGGAGGAACAAAAATGTCTTTTATTGATCAAATCAAAGCAAAAGCGAAAGCAGACAAAAAGCTGATCGTCCTGCCGGAGAGCGAAGACGATAGGACTTACCAGGCAGCTGCACAGGTTCTGAAAGAAGGAACCGCTAACCTGATCATGATCGGTAATGCAGACAAGATCGCAGCTAAGGCAAAAGAGCTTGGCGTAAACATCGATGGTGTTAAGACCGTTGACCCGGCTACCTGCGATAAGACAGAAAGCTATATCGCAAAGCTGGTTGAGCTGCGTAAGCACAAAGGAATGACCGAAGAGAAAGCAAGGGAAACCCTTCTGAACGATTATCCTACTTTCGGCATCATGATGCTGAAAATGGGCGATGCAGACGGAGTTGTTTCCGGCGCTTGCCACGCAACCGCTGACATCCTTCGTCCGGCACTGCAGATCCTGAAGACCGCACCGGGCGCACCGATGGTATCTTCCTTCTTCATCCTGGATGTACCGAACTGCGAATATGGCGAAAACGGCATCTTCCTGTTCGCTGACTGCGCACTGGAGCAGGATCCGGATTCCGAGAAGCTGGCTAACATCGCAGGCCAGACCGCTGAGAGCTTTGAGAAATTCGTTGGCGCTAAGCCGAACGTTGCAATGCTTTCCCACTCTACTTATGGCAGCGCAAAGCATGCACTGGTTGACAAGGTACACAACGCAGTTGCCATCGCAAAAGAGAAATATCCGCAGTACAACATCGACGGCGAGATGCAGCTGGATGCAGCCATCGTTCCGTCTGTTGGCGAGTCTAAGGCACCGGGCAGCCCGGTTGCAGGCCACGCTAACGTATTGATCTTCCCGAACATCGATGCCGGCAACATCGGCTACAAGCTGGTACAGAGGCTTGCAAAAGCGGACGCTTTCGGACCAGTCCTCCAGGGTATCGCTGCACCGGTTAACGACCTGTCCAGGGGATGCTTCGCAGAAGACATCGCAGGCGTTGTAGCACTGACTGCTGTACAGGCACAGGTGCTTGCAAAATAAGTAAGAGATAAGAGAAGGACCGCGCCATGGAAAATACACGCAAAGTGTGAAGGCACGGCCTTCTTCATCGTGGAAAGACGATGAAATATTTAAGAGCCGCCGTTTCACAAAAAGTTGAAGCGGCGCTCTTTTGGGAAAGGCCATGCTTTTCATGCGTGCAGGGCGCGCGGGCATGGACAAAAGCCATCGCCTTCCCGGCAATGGCGGATTTGAGGCAAGGAGAAACAAATGAACGTATTAGTAATCAACTGCGGAAGCTCTTCCCTGAAATACCAGCTGATCAATACCGATACCGAAGAAGTAATGGCAAAGGGCCTTTGCGAGAGGATCGGCATCGACGGCGTCCTGACCTACCAGCCGAAGGGTGGGGAAAAGGAAAAGACCGAGGCTGCTATGCTTACCCACAACGAAGCCATCCAGCTGGTGCTGGACGCTTTGGTTAACCCGAAGAACGGCGTAATCAAAGACCTTGGAGAGATCGATGCAGTAGGCCACAGGATTGTCCATGGCGGCGAGAAATTCACCAAGTCTGTCATCCTGGACGACGAAGTCATCAAGACCATCGAAGAATGCAATGACCTGGCACCGCTGCACAACCCGGCTAACCTGATCGGCGTGCGCACCTGCCAGAAGCTGATGCCGGGCGTACCGATGGTAGGCGTATTCGATACCGCTTTCCACCAGACCATGCCGGCTAAGGCATATACCTACGGTCTTCCGTATGAATACTATGAGAAATACAAGGTCCGCCGCTATGGCTTCCACGGTACTTCCCACAACTTCGTTTCCCACAGGCTTGCAGAAATCCTTGGCAAACCGTATGACAGCCTGAAGATGATCATCTGCCACCTTGGCAATGGCGCTTCCATTTCCGCGATCAAAGACGGCAAATGCCAGGATACTTCCATGGGCCTTACCCCGCTGGAAGGCCTTGTAATGGGCACCCGTTCCGGTGATATCGACCCGTCCATCATGGAATTTGTTGCAAACAAAGAAGGCCTGGACATGGCAGGCATGATGAACGTGCTGAACAAGAAGTCCGGCGTGCTGGGCATCTCCGGTATTTCCAGCGACTTTCGTGACCTGGAAGAAGCTGCAGACGGCGGAAATGAAAGGGCTAAGCTGGCAATGGAAGTATTCGCATACCGCGTTGCCAAATACATCGGCTCTTATGTTGCAGCCCTGAACGGCGTTGACGCCATCGCATTTACCGCTGGTATCGGTGAAAACGCTCCGACCATCCGTAAGATGGTCCTTAGCTATCTTGGATACCTGGGCATCAAGCTCAACGAAGAAGAAAATGGCAAGCGCGGCGAAGAGCTGACCATCTCTACTCCGGATTCCAAGGTTACCGTCATGGTGATCCCGACCAACGAAGAGCTGGCAATCGCCAGGGAAACCCTTGCGCTGGTAAAGGCTAACGCTTAAGGACAGGCTCCGCATTCCGAATCGTAAGGGATTCTTCTGCTGAAGCGGGTCTCCTCCTTACGATATAGAAAAGGCGGACGCTTCCTTTTTCAGCAGGAGCAGGCTGCGGTCCGGGTAAAACAGGCTGCAGATGCGAAAAGAAAATGCGCCATGCAGGCTGCTGCATGATATGCCCCTCCAGGCTTTATTGCCCGGAGGGGGTTTTTATCCAGCCCCAACGTGCAAGGCATGCCAGAAGGCGCTTTGGAAAAGCTGGCAATCGCTTTTCCAAAGCGCCTTCTGGCATGAATATCCGTATTAGCTGATTCGCATCGGGCATTGACTTTTTTTTCACGGACGTCCATTATAGGGACAGACGCCGCATTCCAAATCGTCCCATGTCACCACCCTTCGGGGGATGATATGGGACGATGCGGCTAGTGCATCGCAAGGAATCCTCCCGCTGAAGCGGGTCCCTCCTTACGATATAATAAAAAGGCTTGCAGGAAACCTGCAGCCAGATCTGAAAAAGTTTTGTAGGGATACCTGGCCGTAATAAACAGATCCGGCGATGTTGTACGGGATAACGCCCGAAGGCCTGTTACAATAAAAGGATCTGATAATGATACCTGGTATCTGCAAAAAGCAAAGCAGGATGTTTTCTTTTCCTTTTATCCAGGAATGTGTCCGTGGTTTACGGGACGGAAGAACCTGCCATGCGGGGAAGTAGTATTAAATCATGAATCTTAGAACGTCTTTTGCAATCTTAATGTGCAAATGGTGCCGTGCCCTGCTCAGGAAGCTGGGACGGGGCGGTACGGATTTTCCGGGGAAAGTCGCCCTGAAGATCTGCCCGGACATCCTGGGAAGGGTGGCAAAAAATGTCAAGGTCGTCATCGTGACTGGCACCAACGGCAAGACCACCACTTCAAGGATGGTGGAACAGGCCATGCGGGATAACGGGCTGTCCTTTTTCTGCAATAAGTCCGGTGCCAACCTTTTGAGCGGTGTCACAGCAGAATTTGCCGTCAATTCTTCTACCTGGAGCGGCACCTGCAAATATCCCTATGCCTTAATTGAATCGGATGAAGCCGCCTTCAAGGCGATTTCCAAATATGTGGATGCGAAGGTGGTAGTAGTGACCAACCTGTTCCGAGACCAGCTGGACCGTTACGGGGAAGTTTCCCATACTTTGGAAAATATCAAGATCGGCATTTCCCACCTGCCACAGGCAACTTTGTGCCTCAACGCGGATGACTCCCTGGTGGCATCCATTGCCCAGGACGCGCCCAACCAGGTGCTGTATTTTGGCGTCAATACGCCGATTTACAAGGAAAGGGTAAAAGAAGTTTCCGACGCGCCTTACTGCGTCCGCTGCAAACATAGATACGTCTATGATTATGTGACCTATGGGCATCTGGGAGGCTACCGGTGCCCGAACTGCGGCTACCACAGGCCCACGCCCCAGGTAGCGGTGACAGAGGTCATTTCCTCTGACGCGGAGCAGTCCGTGGTAAACATCGCGGTGGACGGCAAAGAATACCGCGCCGTCATCAACCTGCCTGGCGGGTACAACATTTACAATGCCTGCTCCTGCGCGGCTGCCGGAAAAGCCATGGGGCTGGATATGCCCACCGTCATCGAGAGCCTTTCCACCTTCGAATGCGGTTTCGGGCGTATGGAGAAATTCCCCATAGGGAAGACTTCCGTGCGCATGATCCTGGTAAAGAACCCTGCAGGCTGCAACCAGGTGCTGAATTTCCTTTCCAACGCTTCTGGCCCGGTGCTGTTTACGGTCTGCCTGAATGACCGTGACGCGGACGGGACCGATGTTTCCTGGATCTGGGACGTGGATTTTGAAAAGCTCTGTGACATGGGGGATTTGCTGACGGCGATTTATGTGTCCGGCGTCCGTGCCGATGACATGGCGCTGCGGTTTAAATACGCCGGGATCCCGCTGGAGAAAATCCATGTGGAAAAAGATTACGGAAAGCTGATGGACGAGGTCACGGACCAGGAGGCACCGGTTTATATCATGCCGACTTACACGGCGATGCTGGACCTTCGTGACAAGATCAGCAAAAAGTACGGTTTTGAGGAATTTTGGGAGAAATAAAATGGAAATTAGAATCTGCCATCTTTATCCGGATATCCTGAACCTGTATGGAGACCGGGGAAATGTGACCTGCCTGAAAAAGAGGCTGGAATGGAGAGGGATTTCCTGCAGCGTAGACGAAGTTTCCGTAGGGGATTCCCTGCAGGCTTCCAAATATGACCTGTTTTTCATCGGAGGCGGGCAGGACTTTGAGCAGGGGGTCCTTTTGGATGACCTGAAAGGCCAAAAGACTGCAGAAATCAAAGCCGCCATTGAAGACGGCGCGCCTTTTCTTGCGATCTGCGGCGGCTACCAGATCCTGGGCAACTATTACCGGACCTGGGACGGCCAGCAGTGCGACTTTATCGGCGCCATCGACGTGGATACCATCGGGCAGAAGGAAAGGATGATCGGCAACTATATGTTTACCTGCGACGACTTGGGCGGGGAAGCGGTAGTCGGTTTTGAAAACCATTCCGGGCGCACTTACCTGGGCAGCGGCGTAAAACCTATCGGCAAAGTCCTTTCCGGCCATGGCAACAACGGGGAAGACGGGTTTGAAGGGGCAAGATACAAGAACGTATTTGCCACTTACAGCCATGGGTGCCTCCTGCCGAAGAATCCGAAGGTAGCGGACCTTTTGCTTACCTGGGCGATCCGGAGGAAAAACCCGTCCTTTGAGCTTCCGCCGCTGGATGATGCACTGGAAAACAATGCCCATGAATATATGCAGAAGAGGCTGTCCAAAGTGGAAAGCTGAGAAGAAAAAGGCGCCGAAGGGCGCCTTTTCTATATGCAGAAAAAAGGGATCGAGCAGGGGACGAAATGCCCCTTGCCTGATTCACGCGAAGCACGGCAGATCGAAGCATGACCTTCGGCTGTCCGCCAGATGTCACGAAAAAAGAAGCGGCAGGAATTTGATCCTGCCGCTTGCTTTACATTTCTGGAAAAATTAGTCCTGGGAAATGATTTCCTTCTTATTATAAGAACCGCAATTCTTGCAGACCCTGTGCGGAACCATCAGGGCGCCGCATTTGCTGCATTTTACCAAAGTCGGAGCTGACATTTTCCAGTTTGCTCTTCTGCTATTTCTTCTGCCCTTGGAAGACTTATTTTTTGGACAAATTGACATGAAACACACCTCCTTCTCGGGAATTTGTGGTATATAAAATACGATTTATTCGTGACTTTGTCACACTCAATATATTATAGGAACCGACCGGCTGCTTGTCAAGGGAAAAAGTAAAAAAGCAGGCAGGGGCTTTCCATAGAAAAAGCAGGCGCCTGATGCGGTATCGTGAGAAGAAACACCTTATAGCGCCTAGTACGCAGAAGGCATTATACAGGAATTGCCGGGTAAAAAGCAAGAATACAACAGCCCGTATAAAATCAAGCGCACAACGGCCTCCTTGTAAAACAGGGGAGGATATAGTAATATTTATTTATTCTGGAGCAGGAGGCTTATTTTCTGGAAACCTTGTCTTTCCCGCACCCATAAGGGAGGGGCAACGCCACGGGAGCCCCAGCTGTACGGCAAGAGACCTTGCCCGCATCCATAGGGATGGGGCAGCGGCTTCTATTAAATCGATAATAAATGCTGATTGGAACGATTCAGATTCATTCGAAACGAAAGAAGGTGAAAACATGGACGGCAAAAGAGTAACAGTCGTAGTGGATGCAATGGGAGGGGACAACGCGCCCACAGAGATCATAAAAGGCGCTGTTGACGCGTTGAACAGCTCCGATTCCATCGACATCCGCCTGGCAGGAAAGGAAGACATCCTGAAGGGCGAGCTGGAAAAATATGAGTATCCCAAGGACCGTCTTGAAATCGTCAATACCACAGAGGTGATCGCCACCGCGGAATCCCCGGTGGCGGCGATCCGAAGGAAAAAAGATTCTTCCATTGTGGTAGGTCTGCAGATGGTGAAAAACGGGGAGGCAGATGCCTTTGTTTCCGCCGGCAGCACGGGGGCTGTCCTGGTAGGCGGGCAGCTGATCGTAGGCAAGGCAAAAGGGGTCCGCAGGGCGCCTCTGGCACCTATGATCCCCACAGAGAAAGGGGCTTCCCTTTTGATTGACTGCGGCGCTAATGTGGATGCCCGGGCAGACCACCTGGTGCAGTTTGCCAGGATGGGCTCCATCTATATGGAACATGTCATCGGGGTGAAGAACCCGACGGTCGCCCTGGTCAATATCGGGGCAGAGGATGAAAAGGGAAATGCCCTGGTAAAGGAAACCTTGCCCATGCTCCGCAAGTGTAAGGACCTTAATTTTATCGGAAGCATTGAAGCCAGGGATATTTCCGCCGGATATGCGGACGTCATCGTGACAGAAGCGTTTACCGGCAACGTGATCCTGAAGATGTATGAAGGGGTGGCTTCCACCTTCCTTACCGTGATCAAGCAGACTTTGATGTCCAGCTTCCGCGGGAAGGTGGGCGGCGCGCTGATCAAGCCGCTTTTAAAGAAGTCCATGAAGAAATTTGACGCGTCCCAGTACGGCGGGGCGCCGCTCCTGGGCCTTCGTGGCCTGGTGGTAAAAGCCCACGGCTCGTCAGAAGCGGTAGAGATCAAAAATTCCATCCTGCAGTGCGAAACCTTTGTAAGGCAGGATGTGACCACCAAGATTTCGGAAAGCTTTAAGCTGGACCTGGAGGAGGACGTATAAAGCCTTCCGGTATCCGTAGAAAGAATGAAACAGGATATGCCCTTGTATGAAATAAGCATAGGAAGGGCATGGGATTTTTAGAAGTATTGGCATTCCGGGAATAAAGGTATAAAAGGGAAACAAGAGGGCTTGTCTCAGATAATGGATAAAGCCTGTATAACAAGTGCCAAGCGCATGCAAGGCCTGTGCCACCGGCCTCGATAGACGGCCGCAGAGGAAAGCGAGAAAAAAATGAAATATTATGACGAATTAAAAGAAGTAATCGCGGAAGTTTTGGGCGTAGACGAAAGCGAGATCACGCCGGAGACCAAATTTGCGGAAGACCTGGATGCGGATTCCCTGGATATTACGGAAATCATTATGGGCATGGAAGAAAAGCTGAATGTCAAGCTGATCGATGACGATGCCGACGCGGACCAGATTGCCGAGATCAAGACCGTACAGGATGCCATGGACCGCATCGAAGAGGTGCTTGGCAAATAAAGGCAGATATGGGAAGGCCTGTCTTTTCTGACAGGCCTTTTCCACGACCGCACGCGGACAGAAGGCCGGTGGATTCTGCCGGCAGGCATTTCGAGAGGCTGGTCTGCGTCCGGGAAAGAAGGAAGCCCGAAGGGGTTCATGGACCGGCATTTTGCCAGCATTTCCACGGCCAGGCAGGAAAAAAGATAGGAGCCAGGATGGCAGCAAAAGAAGAAGAATTTCAAAAACAAATCCCCTACCAGTTCAAGGATATGGGGCTTTTGAAAAGGGCGCTGACCCACAGTTCCTTTGCCAATGAGTGCAGGAACAGCAGCGTCAAGGACAATGAGCGGCTGGAATTTTTAGGGGACGCCGTCCTTGAAATCGTGGTAAGCGATTTCCTGTTCCGCCATTATCCGGACGAGCAGGAAGGGGTGCTTTCCAAAAAGCGGGTGGAGATTGTCTGCGAGCCGACTTTGGACATGTGCGCCAGGGCTATCCATCTGAGCGACTATATCTACCTGGGCAAAGGGGAAGAACAGACCGGAGGCCGCAGGCGGCCTTCCATCGTTTCCGATGCCATGGAGGCGGTCATCGGGGCTGTGTACCTGGATGGCGGATTTGAAGCCGCTTTTTCCTATGTGGAGGAAGTGGTCTTAAAGGAAGTAAAAGGCAAACAGCTTTACCAGGATGCCAAGACAGCGCTGCAGGAGAAAGCCGTGGCGGACGGGGACGGCGAAGTCCGCTATGAACAGGCAGGCTTTACCGGGCCGGACCACAACCGTACCTTTTACGTAAACCTTTATATCGGAGGCAGGAAGGTCACGTCCGCCTCCGGACATTCCAAGAAAGCAGCGGAACAGCAGGCGGCCTATGAGGCGCTGCTCCTTTTGAACCAGAAAGAGACTGTAGATGTACCTGAAACGGATCGAACTAAGCGGGTTTAAATCATTTGCCCAAAAAACAAGATTTGAATTTCACAGCGGGATTACCGGCATAGTCGGTCCGAATGGAAGCGGCAAGAGCAATGTCTCTGACGCGGTGCGCTGGGTGCTGGGCGAGCAGAATGCCAGGCAGCTGCGTGGCAGCAACATGCAGGATGTCATCTTTGCCGGCACCGCCACCAGGAAGCCGGTAAGCTATGCATCCGTTTCCCTTACGCTGGACAACGAGGACGGGGCGCTCCCGGTATCTTATAAGGAAGTGACCGTGACCCGCCGGATTTACCGTTCCGGTGAAAGCGAATACCTGTTAAACGGGACGCTGTGCCGCTTAAAGGATATCCAGGAGCTTTTCTATGATACCGGTATCGGCAAGGAAGGCTATTCCCTGATCGGGCAGGGCCAGATTGAGCGGATCATGAACGGCAAGCCCCAGGAGAGGCGGGAGCTTTTTGATGAGGCGGCGGGCATTGTCAAATTCAAGCGCCGCAAGTCCGAAACCCAGAAAAAGCTGGAAAAGGAACAGGAAAACCTGGTCCGCCTAAACGACATCATCTATGAGCTGGAAAAGCAGGTGGGCCCTTTAAAGGACCAGTCGGAAAAGGCAAAAACCTACCTGGCAGGCAGGGAAGAACAGAAAAAACTGGACCTGCAGCTTTATGCCATCACCCTCTCGGACAATGAAAAGCAGAAGGAAAGCCTGGAGGAGAAAACCAGCATCCTGTCCGGGCAGCTGTCCGGGCTGAGATCTTCCTATGAAAAGGGCAGGGAAGATGTCGGCAAGATCGAAGCCGCCATGGAAAACATTGACCGCCAGATGGAAGAAGGCCGAAAGAAGCAGGAAGAAGCGGCGCTCCAAAAGCAGGGCTGCCTCCACAGGATCGAGCTTCTGGAGGCCCAGATCCGCGCCCAGGAGGAAAACCGCAGCCATTACGAAAAGCAGAAGGAAGGCCGGGAAAAGGACAAGCAGCGGCTGGAGCAGGAAAAGGCCGCCATCCTGGAAAAGCAGAAGGAGCTGGAGAAGGAGCGGCAGGAACTGGAAAATGCCCATCAATCCCTGTCCGGACAGCTTTCCGAAATAAGTGAGGATGCCTCTTCCAGGCAGAAGCGGCTGGAAGAGATCCGCTCTGCCCTCCTGAAACTGGTGGAAGAGAAGACTTCCGCAGAAAGCCGCCACCAGCATTTTTCCCAGCTCATGGAGCAGCAGCAGGAAAAGGCGAAGTCCCTGGCCGAGGAAAAACAGGAAAACCGGAAGGAAGAGACCCGCATCCTTTCCCAGAAACAGCAGTGGGAACAGAAATACCGGGATTTAAAGGAAAAGCATGAGGAATATGACCGCCTGATCCGGCAGAACGCCAAGGACCTGGAGGAAGCCACCAGGCAGCGGGATGAAACTGCCGCTGCCTGCGAAGAGACAGGCAGGGAATGTTTAAAGCTCCAGTCCCGTCTGGAATCTTTGACCAACATGGCGGAGCGCTATGAAGGGTACGGTTCCAGCATCCGCCGTGTCATGGAACGGAGGACGGATTATCCGGGGATTTTGGGCGTCGTGGCAGACCTGGTGCGCACCGCCCCGAAATACGAGACCGCCGTGGAGACCGCTTTGGGCGGCAGCCTCCAGAACATCGTCACCAGCGACGAGAAAACGGCCCGGGACATGATCGGGTACCTGAAGAAGAACCGCTACGGCAGGGCAACGTTCCTCCCCCTGACCAGTGTCAAGGGGAAAAAGCCTGGCAGGGAAGAAACGGCCCTTTCAGAAGAAGGCGTCCTGGGTATGGCGGATAGCCTGGTTTCCTGTGAGGACAAGTACCGGGGAATTGTATCCAGCCTGCTGGGCAGCATCCTGGTGGTGGATACCATCGAACATGCCTTGAGGATCGCCAAAGCCCACCATTATTCCCTGCGGATCGTGACCCTGGAAGGGGAATACCTTCGTCCCGGCGGGTCCCTAACCGGCGGCGCGTTCCGGAATACCAGCAACCTCCTGGGGAGGCGCAGGGAGCTTGCCGAATTAAAAAGGAAGCTCGCAAAACAGCAGGAAAAGCATAGCGAGCTGCTGGCACAGCAGGAAAAAGTCCGCGCAAAGAGGCAGGGCCTGCGTGTCCAGGCGGAGCAGTACAAAAGCAGCGCCGCCAGGACCGAAGTGGAGGAAAATACGGCAAAGCTGAATGTCCAGCGGGGAGAAGACGCGGCCAGGCAGAAGAAGGAGCAGCGCAAGTCCCTGGAGGAGCAGATCGGCGCCGTTTCCAAAGAAATCGCTTCCATGCAGCAGCAGGGGGATACGGTTTTCTCTGCTTCCAAAGAGATGGAAGGGCAGCAGAAAGCCCTGGAAGAAGAAAGCGCTTCCCTGCAGGAAGAAATCAGCCGGATCCAGGGACAGAGGCAGGACATTATCCGGAAGATGCAGGAAGCATCCGCAGGACTTGCTTCCAACCAGGCGGGCAGCCGCTACCAGCAGGAGGCTTTGGAGCGTGCCTGCCGGGAACTGGAAAAGACGGAAAAGGACCTGGAAGGCTTGGAAGGGTCCCGCAAAGGGCTGGAAGGGGCTTCCGGCACAAAACAGCAGGAAATCCTGGACCAGAAAGCCGTTTTGGAAAAACTGGAGGAGGACCTGGAAGGTGCCGCCCGCAAACTGGAAGAGCAGGCCAAAGCAAAAGAACAGATCCAGTCTTCTTACCGGGAATTCTTTGAAAAGAGGGAGGAGGTTTCAAATGAGATCTCAAACCTGGAAAAAGAAGAGATCCGCCTGAATACCAAAAGCGAACAGCTACAGCAGAAAATGGAGCAGCAGGACGCTTACCTTTGGGAAGAATACGGGCTTACCAAAAACCACGCGCTGGAACAGAAGGAAGAAACGGGCCTTTCTCCTGCGGAGCTGCGGCGCAAGGCAAAGGAAGTAAAGGACAAGATCCGTTCCCTGGGGGATGTCAATGTGGGCGCCATCGAAGAATACAAGGAAGTTTCCCAGCGCTACGAATTCCTCTCTTCCCAGAAGAAGGACATGGAACAGGCCCGGGAAAACCTGGAGAAAATGATCACCAGCCTGGACAGCGGCATGAGGAAGAGGTTCCGGGAACAGTTCGCCCGGATCCAGTCCCAGTTCCAGACCGTGTTCGCCACGCTCTTTGGCGGCGGCAAGGGCACTTTGCAGCTGGTGGAAGGGGAAGACGTGCTGGACGCGGGCATCGAGATCATCGCGGAGCCGCCCGGAAAGAAGCTGCAGAACATGATGCAGCTCTCCGGCGGGGAAAAATCCCTGACGGCCATTGCTTTGCTTTTTGCCATCCAGAACCTGAAGCCTTCACCTTTCTGTATCCTGGACGAGATCGAGGCCGCTTTGGATGAGCCCAATGTAGACCGCTTTGCGGATTATTTGAAAAAACTTTCCAATAACACCCAGTTTATCGTGATCACCCACCGCCGCGGCACCATGGCAGCGGCTGACCGGCTTTACGGCATCACGATGCAGGAAAAGGGAGTATCCACCCAGGTTTCCGTAGACCTGGCGCAGCAGGAAATGGAGAAAGAAGAGGAAAAGACCGGATGAGCAAGGATAAGGAAAAGAAAGGCTTTTTTGCCAGGCTCCGGGAGGGGCTCTCCAAGACCAGGAAGAGCATCTCTTCCGGCATGGGCAGGGTTTTCAGGCTTTCTTCCATTGATGATGAATTTTATGACGAGCTGGAAGAGCTCCTGGTCATGGGAGACCTTGGCATAGACACCACGGAAAACATCATCGAGACGTTAAAGAAAAAAGTCAAAGAAGAACACCTCAAAAAACCTGAGGAATGCAAAGAGTACCTCATGAATGCCATTATCGAGCAGATGGGGACGACGGAAGCGGATTACCGCTTTGAAAGCGAGCCCTCCGTCATCCTGGTGAGCGGGGTCAATGGCGTTGGTAAGACCACCACCATCGGCAAGCTGGCTTCCCAACTGAAAGGGGAAGGGAAGCGGGTCATCCTGGCGGCAGCAGATACCTTCCGTGCCGCCGCAGCAGAGCAGCTGAAGGTGTGGGCGGAACGTGCCGGTGTCGAGATGGTAGGCGGCCAGGAAGGTTCCGACCCGGCATCTGTGGTTTATGACGCGGCACAGGCGGCAAAAGCCAGGAAAGCAGATATTCTTCTTGTAGATACGGCAGGAAGGCTTCATAATAAAAAGAACCTGATGGAAGAACTTCGGAAAATCAGCAAGGTGCTGGACCGGGAGCTTTCCGGCTGGTACAGGGAGAGCCTGGTCGTAGTGGATGCCACCACCGGGCAGAACGCCCTTTCCCAGGCAAAGCAGTTCCAGGAAGTGTCGGATGTGACAGGCGTCGTCCTGACCAAGATGGACGGCACCGCCAAAGGCGGCATCGCGGTAGCGATCCAGTCCGAGCTGGGCATCCCGGTAAAATATATCGGGGTTGGGGAGTCCATCGAAGACCTGCAGAAATTTGACGCCCATTCCTTCGTAGAAGCTTTGTTTGTTTCCGATGAGGAAGAAGAGGCACAGGAAAGCAGCCAGGAGGAGGACGAAGGCGGGAGCCAGGGCTCTTAACCAGGCGAAAAAAAGAAAAACAAATAACTGAAAAACAGGAGCCTGGCAGCAAAAGGAAATAGCCAAGATGCTGCATGGGCCATAGGCAGGGCGGCATTCCATTGGAAGAATGCAGGACCAGGCCAGCCGGTTTTCAAAATAAAAAAGATGGAAGGAGAAAAAGCATGCTGACATTAGCTGATTTTGAACAGGCCAGTAAGATCGTAAAGCAGGTAACTTTGGATACCAGCCTGGTTTACAGCGAATATTTTTCAAAACAGACCGGGAACGAGGTTTATTTCAAACCGGAAAACAACCAGTACACCGGCGCATACAAGGTAAGGGGCGCTTATTACAAGATCAGCACCCTTTCCGAGGAAGAGAGGGAGAAGGGGCTGATCACCGCTTCCGCTGGCAACCATGCCCAGGGCGTTGCTTTTGCCGCACAGAAATTCGGCTGCAAGGCTACAATCGTCATGCCGACGACCACCCCGCTGATCAAAGTAAACCGCACCAAGAGCTATGGCGCCAAGGTCGTGCTTTACGGGGATGTTTATGACGAGGCTTATGAGAAAGCATGCCAGCTGGCAGAGGAAAATGGCTATACGTTCATCCATCCCTTTGACGACCCGGTCGTAGCGACCGGCCAGGGCACCATCACCATGGAGATCTTCAAAGAACTCCCACTGGTAGATTATATCTTAGTTCCCATCGGAGGCGGCGGGCTGGCCTGCGGCGTATCCACCCTGGCAAAGCTCTTAAACCCCAGGATCAAAGTCATCGGTGTAGAGCCGGCAGGCGCCAACTGCATGCAGAAGTCCCTGGAAGCAGGAAAGGTGGTCACCCTTCCTACCGTGAATACCATTGCGGACGGCACCGCAGTAAAGACCCCGGGCGAGCATATTTTCCCGTATGTCCAGAAGAACATCGACAAAGTCATCACGGTAGAAGATGACGAGCTCATCGTGGCATTCCTGGATATGGTGGAAAACCATAAGATGATTGTGGAAAATTCCGGCCTTCTGACCGTTGCGGCGCTCAAGCACCTGGATGTAAAGGGCAAGAAGATCGTCAGCATCTTAAGCGGCGGCAACATGGACGTCATCACCATGTCTTCCGTGGTACAGCAGGGGCTGATCTACCGCGACAGGATCTTTACGGTTTCCGTGCTGCTTCCCGACAAGCCCGGAGAGCTGTGCAACGTGGCATCCGTCATCGCCCAGCAGCAGGGCAATGTCATCAAGCTGGAGCATAACCAGTTTGTATCCACCAACCGTTCCGCTGAAGTGGAACTGAGGATCACGATGGAAGCCTTCGGCACGGAACATAAGAATAAAATCATGCAGGCACTGGAAGATGCCGGCTTTAAGCCAAGGCTGGTACGTGCCAGCTTATAACAGGCAGGAGGGGTTTTCTTGAGGATCGGGTCCGGTTATGACGTGCACTGCCTGGTGGATGGGCGTAAGCTCATCCTGGGCGGGGTAGAAATTCCATATGAAAAAGGGCTCCTTGGCCATTCCGACGCGGATGTTTTGCTCCATGCCATCATGGACGCCCTCTTAGGGGCAGCAGCACTGGGCGATATCGGCCTCCATTTTCCGGATACGGATGACAAATGGAAAGGCGCTGACAGCAGGATGCTGCTCCGAAGGGTAAAAGGGATGCTGGAGGAGGCGGGCTTTTCCGTAGGCAATCTCGATGCCACGGTCTTAGCCCAGGCTCCGAAGCTGCGTCCCTTTATCCCGCAGATGGAGGAAAATGTGGCACAGGATTTGGAAATCTGCAAATCCCAGGTGAATATCAAAGCGACGACGGAAGAGGGGCTTGGCTTTACCGGAAGAGGAGAAGGCATCGCGGCGCAGGCAGCCTGTCTCCTTTTGGAGACGAAATAATATTTTGAAAAACTGTAGGCAAAGTTAGAAAAAGGTTTATTTCTGATCCTGGAGGCAAGTAAGATGGGATTTATACAATTTGTAAAAGAGCAGATGCAGGTGATTAAGGAACGCGACCCGGCCATCCATTCCAACTGGGAGGTATTCCTTTATCCCAGTTTCAAGGTCATGCTCAGCTACCGCAGGGCGCATAAGCAGTATTTGAAGGGGCATTATTTCCGTGCCCGCTGGATTTCCCAGAGGGCGGCCAGGAAGACCGGTATCGAGATCCACCCCGGCGCCCAGATCGGCAAAGGTTTCTTTATCGACCATGGCACCGGCGTCATCATCGGCGAGACCACCATTATCGGCGACAATGTCACCCTTTACCAGGGCGTTACCTTAGGCGGTACCGGTAAGGAGACCGGCAAGAGGCATCCGACGATCGAGGACAACGTCATGATCAGTGCGGGAGCTAAGGTCATCGGGTCCTTTACGGTCGGGGAAAATTCCAAGATCGGCGCAGGCTCCGTGGTAATCCGGGAAGTCCCGCCAAACAGCACCGTAGTTGGCGTACCGGGACAGGTCGTAAAGAGGGACAACAAGCGGGTGCCCAGGGAGGACCTGAACCAGACCGACCTGCCGGATCCGATTTTCGACGATATCTGCAACTTGCAGCATGCGGACAGCGCGATTGTGAACCATATGCTGGATCTGGAAAACCAGGTCAAGATGCTCAAAGGCGTGCTGCGTAAGGCAGGTATTGACATGTCCGCTTTGGACCAGAAGGAAGAGGATAAAGACGCGGCATCCCAGAGCGCCCTGCTGAAGGACATTGCCGATGACAGCTCGGCCTGCCAGAAAGCAGCGCAGGCAAAAGCAGCTGCGTCAGAGGCACAAGCAGCGGCTGCAGATGCGGCTTCAGCAGGGGGAAGGCGCAGGAAGTAGAAAACGTTCCGGAAGGAGAGAAAGCTCCGGAAGGGGAAAAGACCCCGGATTAACGAGAAGGGGGATCGCCGGCTGAGGCTGCCTGCGCAACGCGGCGGCCCGGCCAGCCGGGTTAGGAGAGAAGGAACAGGAGACAAAGAATGAAAATTTATAATACTTTAAGCAGGAAAAAGGAAGAATTCGTCCCGGTGGAACCAGGAAAGGTCCGCATGTATGTCTGCGGCCCTACCGTTTACAACCTGATCCACATTGGAAATGCCCGCCCCATGATCATTTTTGACACGGTGCGCCGTTACTTCCTTTATAAGGGGTATGATGTCAACTACGTTTCAAACTTTACAGACGTTGATGACAAGATCATCAAGAAAGCCCAGGAGGAGGGGAAGACCGCGGAAGAGGTTTCTTCCCATTATATTGAAGAATGCAAGAAGGACATGGAGAGCCTGAACATCCTTCCGGCTACCACGGCACCCCAGGCCACCAAAGAGATTGACGGTATGATCGACATGATCCAGACCCTGATTGACAAAGGGTTCGCTTATGTGGCAGAGGACGGCACGGTGTATTACCGCACCAGGAAATTCCAGGATTACGGTGAGCTTTCCCACAAAAACATTGATGAACTGGAAGCAGGGCATAGGGAGATCCAGGTAACCGGCGGCGAGCAGAAGGAAGACCCGCTGGATTTCGTCCTTTGGAAGCCGAAAAAAGAAGGGGAGCCGTATTGGGATTCCCCGTGGTGCAAGGGACGTCCGGGCTGGCATATCGAATGCTCCGTCATGTCCAAGCGCTACCTGGGAGATACCATCGACATCCATGCCGGCGGGGAGGACCTGGTTTTCCCGCACCATGAAAACGAAATTGCCCAGAGCGAGGCAGCCAATGGCTGTACGTTTGCCAAGTACTGGATGCACAACGGCTTTTTGAATATTAAAAACGAGCAGAGCAGCAAATATGAAAAGATGAGCAAGTCCACCGGCAATTTCTTTACGGTCCGGGACGTGCTGGAAAAATATGACCCGCAGGTACTGCGTTTCTTCATGCTCTCTGTCCATTACAGGAGCCCGCTGAATTTCAGTGCCGAGCTTATGGAAGCGGTAAAGAGCGGCCTGGAGCGGATCCGGAACGCGGCAGAACTGCTTCGTGACAAGGCAGCGTCCGCCCAAGGAGACGCCCTTACGGAAGAGGAAAAAGGGCTTGTCCAGGAGGCAGAGGGCTTCCGCAAAAAATTTGAAGAAGCCATGGACGATGACTTTAACACCGCGGATGCCGTATCCAGCATCTTTGAGCTGGTGAAATTTTCCAATACCCAGGCAGCCCGGGAAGGCCATACCAAAGCATTTTATGAGGCACTGCTGAAGGAACTGGAAGAACTCTCTGATATCCTTGGCATCAAGACCGAAAAAGAAGAAGAGCTTCTGGATGCCCAGGTGGAGGCACTTATCCAGGAGCGGCAGGATGCCAGGAAGGCAAAGAATTTTGCCCGGGCAGACGAAATCCGCGACCAGCTGGCAGCCCAGGGCATCCTCCTGAAAGATACCAGGGAAGGGGTAAAATGGACAAGGGCTTAAATTCGGTGATCCATGAGACGTTCCAGATCGAAGAGCATGACATCCGGACTTATTCCCCTTTGACATTGGCTTATATCGGGGACGGGGTTTATGACCTGGTGGTCCGTTCCATCGTGGTAGGCAGGGGCAACACCGCGCCCCGCAAACTCCACACAAGGACCAGCCGGGTCGTAAACGCCCATGCCCAGGCCCAGATGATGGAAGTCTTGGAACCGGTCCTTACAGAAGAAGAACTTTCCGTCTACCGCCGGGGCAGGAATGCCAAATCCGGCACCATGGCGAAAAACGCCACCATGGCGGATTACCGCAAGGCCACCGGTTTTGAGGCTTTGGTCGGTTATTTGTACCTTTGCGGCCAGGGGGAGCGGCTCATGGAGCTTTTGTCCCTTGGCCTGGAGAAAACGCAGGGAGGGCTGCTTTCATGAGACAGGAAGAAAATACGATAGAAGGCAGGAATGCGGTACTGGAAGCATTCCGCAGCGGGAAAACCGTGGAAAAGCTGTTTGTGCAGGAGCATTCCAAAGAAGGCCCCATCCATACCATTATCCGGGAAGCCAAAAAGCAGAGGGCCAAGGTGGAGTATGTGTCCACCACCAGGCTGGACCAGATGTCCCAGACCGGGAAACACCAGGGAGTGATCGCATATATCTCCTCCTTTGAATATGCCACGGTGGAAGAGATCCTGGCGAAGGCAAAGGAAAAAGGCGAGGCACCCTTCCTATTTCTTTTGGATGGCATTGAAGACCCCCATAACCTGGGAGCTATCATCCGGACCGCTAACCTGGCCGGTGCCCATGGCGTCATCATCCCCAAGGACCGTTCCGCCAGCCTGACCGCGACTGCGGTAAAAGCATCCGCCGGAGCAGTCATGTATACGCCGGTAGCAAAAGTGGCAAACATCAGTAATACGATCCGGGAGCTCAAGGAAGAAGGGCTCTGGTTTGTCTGCGCGGACATGGACGGGACGCCGATGTATGACTTAAACCTGGCCGGCCCTATCGGCCTTGTCATCGGCAACGAAGGCAAGGGCGTATCCAGGCTGGTGAAGGAAAACTGCGATATGACGGCTTCCATCCCGATGCATGGCGATATTGACTCTTTGAACGCCTCTGTGGCAGCAGGGGTGCTGGCGTATGAAATCGTGCGCCAGAGAAGGGGATAAGGCATGGTTCCGGAAGGGCGGCACATGGAGCCGGAG
>CADBRV010000126.1 GCA_902797185.1 uncultured Lachnospiraceae bacterium | reverse complement strand
CGGCTTTTTCGAAAAAATACTGCATTTAGGTCATCCTTTCAGCCCGATAACCGGGCTGAAAACGAAAAATTGTGTATTTTCCTTCCTGTTTCACGTGAAACATGGAAGAAAGATTGAAGTAGCTATGTAATGATGATAAAATATACAAGCAGTCATTCATACAGAAATTATGGAGTTGATATGAGCCGAATTATTGCGATTGCAAACCAGAAAGGCGGCGTAGGAAAGACCACGACTGCCATTAATTTGTCCGCAGCGCTGGCAGAAGCCGGTAAAAAAGTGCTGCTGATTGATTCCGATCCCCAGGGAAACGCAACCAGCGGTGTAGGAATTGACAAAAATGGTGTCGAAAATACCATTTACGAGCTCCTTATAGGAGAATGTAAGATAGAAGACTGTATTTTATCGACAGAAGTGGAAAATTTATCCCTGATTCCTTCCAATATGAACCTGGCGGGAGCGGAAATTGAGCTTTTGGACGTAAAAGACAGGGAATATCTCCTCCGAAATGCATTGGAACCGGTGAAAGGCAACTACGATTATATGATCATTGACTGCCCGCCTTCCTTAAATATGCTGACCATCAACGCGATGACGACTGCAGAAAGCATCCTTGTCCCCATCCAGTGCGAATATTATGCATTGGAAGGGTTATCCCAGTTGATTTATACGATTTCCCTGGTGCAGGAACGGCTGAATCCGGAGCTGCATGTAGAAGGCGTGGTCTTTACCATGTATGACTCCAGGACGAACCTTTCTTCGTCCGTGGTAGAAAATGTCAGGGAAAATCTGGAGCAGAAGATTTTTGATACTGTGATCCCTAGAAATGTGCGGCTCGCAGAAGCCCCAAGCTATGGGATGCCCATTATAAAGTATGACCCGAAATCGACCGGGGCGGAAAAGTACAGGGAATTGGCAAACGAATTAATGGAAAGTGAGGAATAGGCATGGCAGCCAAAAAAGGCGGTTTGGGAAAAGGCCTGGATTCCTTGATTTCCGATAAGAGGCCGCTGCGGGAAACTGCTGTTTCTCAAAAAACCGAGGAAAAGAAGCAGGCGGAAGAAAAAAAGGCGGAAGGGGAGCCTTTCATGGTCCCTCTCAAAGAGATTGAGCCGAACCAGTCCCAGCCCAGGAAGGATTTTGATGAGGAATCCCTGCAGGAGCTGGCGGATTCGATCCGCAAATTCGGCGTGCTGCAGCCCCTCCTTGTGGAAAAGAAGGATAAATATTATGAAATTATTGCCGGTGAGAGGCGCTGGAGGGCGGCAAAGCTGGCAAAGGTAAAAGAAGTCCCGGTCATTGTGAAAAAGCTTTCGGACCAGGAGAGGATGGAAATTTCCCTGATTGAGAATATCCAGAGGGAAAACCTCAATCCGATCGAAGAGGCAAACGCATACAAGACTCTTTTGGACGAATTTGGCTTAAAGCAGGAAGAAGTGGCGGAGAGGGTTTCCAAGAGCCGTTCTGCTGTGACGAACAGCATGCGTCTTTTGAAACTGGACCCGCGGGTGCAGGCCCTTTTGAAGGAAGGTAAGATTTCTGCCGGGCATGCCCGGGCGCTTTTGTCTGTGGAAAATGCGGACGAGCAGTACGCACTGGCAGAAGAAATTGTGGAAAAGCAGCTCAGCGTCCGGGATATTGAAAACAAGCTGAAAAAACCAAAGGAAAAACCTGCTGCGCAGGAGCCAGATACCGGAAAGGAACTGGTTTTCAGGCAGACTGAGGATAAACTGAAGGAAATTTTCGGGACAAAAGTGGAAATCCAGAATAAGAGGAATGGGAAAGGAAAGATTTCCATCTCTTATTATTCTATGGATGAGCTGGAAAGGATCCTGGAACTTTTGGAAAGAAAGTAATAATATAAAACAAACATGTGTTCGATAAAGGAGAACGGAAATGCTTTTAGGATCCATATCTTCATCAGGAATCAATATCGATTCCTCCACGATGGGGATTTATATACTTCTGGGGATCCTGGTCCTGATCGTCATCATCTGCCTGGCGCAGGTGGGCAGTATGAAAAGAAAATATAATTCCTTTATGCGCGGGACCAGCGGGAAGAACCTGGAAAAGATTTTTGTAAACCGCCTGGACAAGCTGGAAGGCGTCGAACTGCAGGAAAAGGAAAACAAAGAGCTGATTCAGAACATCGGCAACACCTTGCAGACTGCCATCACCAAGATCGGCCTGGTGAAATATGACGCTTTGGATGAGATGGGCGGCCGCCTGAGTTTTTCCCTGGCATTGCTGGACCAGAAGGATGACGGGGTCGTCATCAATGCCATCCATAGCAGGGAAGGCTGCTACACATATATTAAGGAAATCATCCGTGGAAATTCCGCGGTGCTTTTATCCAATGAGGAAAAGCAGGCGGTAGATATCGCAATCCACGGCGAAGAAAAAGAATAATGTGGAAACCCCATATCCGGAGCCGGGAGGGCAGAAAGTGGACAATCCATATTTGACCTGATAAAGCCAGATTGTGGATAAGCCATTTTTACCGGAGATTTGGAAAACGTGGATAAGCCACATACCATTACAAAAGTCAAAAATATGGAAGATTAAGACAAACGGCAACAAGCCGGACAGGCAGAGAAAGCCTATGAATAGGGCAAATAGCCGATACGAATATTGCATTAGGCACTGATTAATTGTAGAATGAAAAGGCACAAAATAACAGCTGCGAAAGGCAGAAAATCATGATCGACATTAAATTTTTAAGAGAAAACCCAGACGTTGTAAGGCAGAACATTAAAAATAAATTTCAGGACCAGAAGCTTCCGTTAGTGGACCAGGCGATTGAGCTGGACAAGCGCAACCGCGAGATCAAACAGGAAGTAGAAGGGATCCGCGCCCAGAAGAACAAACTGTCCAAACAGATCGGCAGCCTGATGAAGGAAGGAAAGAGGGACGAGGCCAAGGCAGTAAAAGAGCAGGTAACCGCCAATGCCAGCCGCGAACAGGAACTTTCCGAAGAAGAAAAGGACGTGGAAGAAAAGCTGAAAAAGGTCATGATGGTCATCCCGAATATTATTGACCCGTCTGTACCCATCGGAAAAGATGACAGCGAAAACGTGGAAAATGAGAGGTTCGGGGAGCCGGTAGTACCGGATTTTGAGATTCCGTACCACACGGACATTATGGAAAGCTTCGACGGCATCGACCTGGATGCTGCCCGCAGGGTTGCCGGCAACGGTTTCTATTACCTGATGGGCGACATTGCCCGCCTGCATTCTGCAGTCCTTTCTTATGCCAGAGATTTCATGATCAATAAAGGCTTTACTTACTGCGTACCGCCTTTCATGATCCGCAGTGCCGTAGTCGATGGCGTTATGAGCTTTGACGAGATGGATGCCATGATGTACAAGATTGAAGGGGAAGACCTTTACCTGATCGGTACCAGCGAGCATTCCATGATCGGCAAATTCATCGATACCATTACCGATGAAGACAAGCTGCCGCTTACTTTGACCAGCTATTCCCCCTGCTTCCGTAAGGAAAAAGGTGCCCATGGCATCGAGGAAAGGGGTATTTACCGGATCCACCAGTTCGAAAAGCAGGAAATGATCGTTGTCTGCAAACCGGAAGAGAGCATGGACTGGTACAACAAGCTGTGGAAATACACCGTAGAACTGTTCCGCAGCATGGATATCCCGGTCCGTACTCTGGAATGCTGCAGCGGCGATTTGGCAGATTTGAAAGTAAAATCCTGCGACGTAGAAGCATGGTCTCCGCGCCAGAAGAAATATTTCGAAGTAGGCAGCTGCTCCAACCTTGGCGACGCACAGGCCAGGAGGCTCCATATCCGTATCCGCGGGGAGCATGGAAATTACCTTGCGCATACGTTGAACAACACGGTGGTTGCACCTCCTCGTATGCTGATCGCATTTTTGGAAAACAATCTGCAGGCAGATGGGTCTGTAAAGATTCCGGAAGTGCTTTGGCCGTACATGGGAGGGACAAAGGTCCTGATCCCGAAGCACAAGGTAGAAAAGAAAGATTGACAGCATCACCCTTTGGGTGAGGAACATATAAAAGGATGCAATATGCATGACTATTTATGTGCAGTCGGCTTCTCAAATGTAACAGCAGGACAGGAAGAAGACCTGATCAAAGACGTGGTTTCCGAACCCTCCGGGCGTTCCATTACGAAAGCCGGAGGAATTACGGTTGCCGAATTCCGTAAGGAATACGGTGCCTTGTCCGGAGTTGCGGTCCGGGGAGAATTTGATGAAGACCATCATTTCCGGGTATGGGATTACTATCCTTATTTTTCCGGAAAAGAGGTATCCACCAAGGAGCAGGTGTCAATGGAACGCCATTCCAACCGCAATTCTTACGCGGGGATTCTGGAAGATGTCCGCATCGGCGCCACCATGGTATTCTTCCTTCAGAACCTGGTCCCTTATATCCGCTCCCAAAAAGGGAATATGCTGGATGACAAGACTTTGGAAGGGGCTCGGAATGTAACCTTATCCTGCCTTTCCAGAAAAGGGACGATCCTGCTTCCGGTGGAGCGGACCGAGGCTGAGCGGCGCAAGGAATATGCCAGTTCCATGGACCGCAACCGCCTCATTGCCGCGGCCAGGGAAGGCGACGAAGAAGCAATTGAAAATTTAACACTGGATGACCTGGATTTATATACTTCCCTCTCAAACCGCGTGATTACGGAAGATATCCTGACCATCGTAAATACCACGTTTATGCCCAGCGGCATCGAAAGCGAAGAGTATTACCTGATCGGGGAAATCACCAAGGTGGAGGAAGTCATAAACCCGAAAACCCAGGAGAAGCTTTATGAGCTCTCCGTGAATTGTAATGGGATGAAAATGGACATCATTATCAACCGGAATGACCTCTTAGGCGAGCCCAAAGTGGGCCGCAGGTTCCGGGGAGATGTCTGGCTGCAGGGAGAAGTGGACTTCGGCTGATGCCGGGGACCGCTTTGAATGCGGTAAAGGCAGTAACGTTATAGGAAAATGCTGCTGCGGGATTCCAGGTAAAGGAAAACAGCTCAAACAGGCAGTCTATGGCCATCGATAGAGAATCTGGAGCAGCCTTCGTATCCGGCAGGTCCAAAAGAAAATGGAGCCTGCATGCAAAAAAGGGCTAGAAAAAGATTGCCCAAAGGCAATAAAAAGCTTGTATGCCCTGCTAAAAAATGTTATAATCTATTTTAGATGTGTTTCTGTAGCTCAGCAGGATAGAGCGTTCGCCTCCTAAGCGAAAGGCCGGCGGTTCGAATCCGCCCAGGAACATGAAAAAACGCCGGAAGGCTTTGCATTGCAAGGTCTTCCGGCGTT
>CADBRV010000125.1 GCA_902797185.1 uncultured Lachnospiraceae bacterium | reverse complement strand
TTTCCAAAGCTTCCTTTACGGCATTCTCCTTAAAATCAATGATGCCGGAAGTAATGACATAGCCGTCTTCTTTGACCGTCTGGTAAAGGGCCGGCGCCATGGGGATGATGATGTCAGCCAGGATATTGGCCGTAACCACGTCGTATTTCCTGCGTCCTACCTTGTCCTGCAGGGCGGCATCTGTCGTAAGGTCCCCTTCGTAAAAAGTACCCTGGTCCTTGGAAAGGTGGTTTACTTCGAAGTTTTCCCCTGTGGAAACCAGGCAGTTGGGATCCACGTCCGTGCCTGTCACATGGGACGCGCCCAGCTTCAAAGCCGCGATGGAAAGGATGCCGCTGCCGCATCCTACATCCAGCACTTCATCCCCGTCTTTGACATAATTCTGCAGCTCTTCAATGCAGAGCCTGGTGGTTTCATGCTTCCCAGTGCCAAAAGAGCTGCCCGGGTCGATTTCCAGGACGGTAAGCCCCTCCGTGCCTTCCGGTGCCTCTTCCCAGGTGGGCTTGATCAGGATGTCCCCGATGCGGAACGCATGGAAAAATTCCTTCCAGTTATTCATCCAGTCCTTGTCTTCGGTCTCCGACTCGGTAATGGTGCCCGGGCCTACTTCTACGAACACCCTCTGTTCTTCTATGCCCTGGCGGATCTTTTCCAAAAGCTCTTCATGGTTATCATCCGCGTCCAGATAAAAGCTGACGCGGCTGCTGCCGTCATCCGGCGGGAGCTCCGGCGGGAAATCGATAAACATGGCGGAAGTGTCCTGATCGGTCAAAGGCGTGTTATCCTCGATCTCGATGCCTTCCACTCCCAGCTCGTCCAGCATGGCAGAAAGGAAATCCTCGGCCGCTGTCGTCGTATCAATGGTATATTTTTTCCACTTCATAATGTATCTCCTTCGATAGGCTCCCCATATTCTTCCAAGGGAAGGTAAATACTGTTCCCGTCTTCCTGCTCCTGTTTATAATAAACTTCCTTCCGGCATACCCGGTAAGAAAGCATGTCATATGGCCTGCCACAGAAATTGCAGAAAGCTTCTAAAAACAGCTTTACGTTCAGGCTATTCCCGCTCTCGGAGCAAAGCCGTGCGAAAACCTCCCCGCCCTCATCCGCGGCAGATGCATCCGCCGAAAAGACCAGGGACCGGATATCCGTCTCCACTTCGTTTTTTTTCGTCTTTTTCAGCACGAGGATCTGTTCCTGTCCCAGAAACTCCTCCATTTTCTTCTTCCACTCCCCTTTTTCACAAGGGAGGGGATGCCCTTCCTGGAGGGAAATCCCGTAATCAATGGCCGCGGTCTGTGCCATGGCTTTTTTTGCATGTTCCGGCAGAAGGCGCCAGGATACCACCTGTATTCCGTCCGCCATCTGCCTGTTCAGCCGCGCTGCTTCTTCTTCCGATGAGAGGGAGCTTTCCACCTGCAGGTCAAAATATTCGGCATCGCTTTCCATGCCCACGCCCAGAGGGGACGCAAAAGACATGATGGGATGGGGGGAATAGCCCTCCGAATAGGAAACATCCGTCCCGGCACGCCGCAGCGCCTTCTGGAAATAGCGCATCATATCCAGGTGCCCCACATAACGGACCGGGCCGTGCTTTGTAAATTTAACCCTGATTTTCAAAACAGACCCCTCCTCCATATACGCGGCAGCCGCAGCCGGTACATTGTTCCCGGCAGTTGGGAGTGACGATGCCTCCCCTTGCCCTCTTCCATTCCCGAAGGAGGAAAGGCTTGGTCACGCCGCAGTCGATAAAGTCCCATGGGAAAAGCTCATCCTCTTCCCTTGGGCGCTGTGTATAAAATTCCATGGAAAGCCCGCATTCTTTAAAGGCTTTCGTCCACTTATCGTAATCGAAATGGTCTTCCCATGCATCATAAAAGCAGCCGCTTTCATAAGCTTTGAGGATCACTTTCCCCAGCCTCCTATCGCCCCTGGCCAGGACGCCTTCCATCTGGGCAGTCCGGGATTCATGCCAGTGGTAGGTAATGCTCCGCTGGTTCAGCTGTTCCTTCAATGATTCCGCCACTTCATGGGACCTGTGCAGGAAACCGTCCGGCGGCAGCTGGCATGCCCACTGGAAGGGGGTAAATGGCTTTGGCACAAAGAAGGAAGTAACCATCGTAATGGCGATCCTGCGTTTCCGGCGTTCTTTGGGAAGCTCGTAATACCGCTCCGCGATTTTTTCCGCCAGCTGCGGGATTTCCCGGGCATCCTCATCGGTCTCAGTAGGAAGGCCCAGCATGAAATACAATTTTACTTTGTCCCAGCCGCTTTCAAACGCAAGCCCTGCCCCTTCCAGGATCTCTTCTTCGGAAAGCCCTTTATTGATCACGTCCCGCAGGCGCTGGGACCCGGCTTCCGGCGCAAAAGTCAAAGGGCTCTGGTTGACGCCCTTGATCCGCTTCATCAGGTCCAAAGCCACCGCGTCAATCCGCAGGGAAGGCAGCGTCAGCTCGATCCTCTTTTCCCTAAGCCCATCCAAAAGGAAAGATACCAGCTCGTCCAGCTCTTTGTAATCGCTGGTACTTAATGATACCAGGGAAATCTCGTCATGCCCGGTATTGTCCAGCATCTCCACCGCCAGCTTTTTCAAGGTCTCCACGTTCTTTTCCCGGTTCGGGCGGTAAATCATGCCCGCCTGGCAGAACCGGCAGCCCCGGATGCAGCCTCTTTGTATTTCCAGCATGACCCTGTCCTGGGTCGCCTTGATAAAGGGCACCACCGGCGCTTTCGGGTAATAAACCTGGTCAAAATCCGTCACGGCCACCTTTTGGATGGTCCTGGGAAGGTCATCGTAAACCGGCTCAAAACCTGCCAGGGTCCCATCCTCATGGTAAGAATCTTCATATAAGCCCGGCGCATAGATCCCGGGGATTTTCCCTGCCTGGTGCAGGAACTCCCTCCTGTCCATCCCGGTCCTCTTTTTCTCTTTATACAGCTCGAACAAGGCATCATAAGATACCTCGCCCTCCCCAATATAGAAGAGGTCAAAGAAATCCGCGATGGGTTCCGGGTTATAAGTGCAGGGGCCGCCCCCGACCACAATGGGGTCCTCTTCGCCGCGGTCCTTCGCAAGAAGGGGGATATCAGACAAATCCAGCACCTGGAGGATATTCGTATAGCACATCTCATACTGGATCGTGATGCCCAGGAAATCAAAATCCTTAATCGGGCTCTGGGTTTCCAAGGAAAACAGAGGGATATGCGCCTCCCGCATCAGGGCGTCCAAATCCGTCCAAGGGGAATAAACCCGCTCGCAGTAAACATCTTCCCTGTCGTTAAACATGCCATAAAGCACCTGGATGCCCAGGTGGGACATGCCGATTTCATAGACATCCGGGAAGCACATGCAGAAACGGATTGCCACTTCTGCCGGATCCTTCTGGGCGCTGTTAATCTCCCCGCCAATATACCTGGCCGGTTTGTCCACCTGCATTAAAATTTCATCCGGAAGTGCTGTCTGCCTCATTTATCCCTCTTTTATTGTCATAACCTATCTATTTCTGCCCATAGTTCTAAATAGTATAGCATATTATCGACTGACATGCCATGGAAAAAGAGATTATAAATATGGCTCCATAAAATCCCTTTTGAATTAAAAAATCTGCCTTGCTTTCCTTTTTTCAGAAAACAAGGCAGATTTCATATTTTCATTTCATCGCTTGCAGCGAGAAAGCGGATCGTAACTGCACGTCCTATTAAAACATTCACGCGTTTCTATGTCACAGTTTTCTTTTTCATCCGGGCATCTTCGGATTATTTCTTTTTACCGAAAAACCCATGCTTTTTCTTTTCTTCCTTCCCGTGCTTTTCCACTTCCACTGGCGTATTCAAAGAATTGTCGGTGAGCTCGTCGAATTTGCGCAGCGTTTCCTTCGCTTCTTCGCTCATATGGGTGGGGGTCTCTACGATCAAGGTGACATACTGGTCACCCCGGACATTCTTGTTAAACAGGGACGGTACACCCTTGCCCCTCAGCCGGATCTGCTTGTCCGTCTGGGTTCCAGGCTCTACTTTATAGATAACGTCGCCGTCAATGGTGCCTACCTTGATATCACACCCAAGGGCTGCCTGGGCAAAAGAAATCTTTTCGGTGGAAAACAGGTCCACATCCTTCCTCTGCAGGAACGGATGGCGGGCCACATCCACTTCTACCAGAAGGTCGCCTCTCGCGCCGCCATTTACGCCCGGCTCGCCTTTGTCACGGATCCGGACGCTCTGCCCATCGTCAATGCCTGCCGGGATGGATACCTTGATGCGCTTCTTGCTGGAAATATAGCCGGTGCCATAGCAGTCAGGGCACTTATCCTTGATGATTTTTCCGCTGCCGTGGCATTCCGGACAGGTCTGTACATTCTGCACCATGCCGAACAAGGACTGCTGGCTGTAAACCACCCTTCCTTTGCCGTTACACTTCGGGCAGGTCTCGGGAGACGTGCCCGGTTTTGCGCCGGTCCCATGGCAGGTGGGGCATTCGTCCTTCAGTACCAGTTCGAGTTCCTTTTCACAGCCAAATACAGCTTCTTCAAAGGAGATATGCACCCTGGCACGGAGGTTCGCGCCGCGCCTCGCGGTAGAAGTGCCTCCACGGCTGCTCCTGCCAAAGCCTCCTCCAAAGAAATCACTGAAGATATCGCCGAACATGTCTGTGAAATCGGCATTGGAGAAGTCAAACCCTCCTGCGCCGCCGGCACCTCCGGAGAACCCGTATTGGTCATACTGCGCCCTCTTCTGCTTGTCGCTTAAGACGGCATAAGCCTCTGAGCATTCCTTGAATTTCGCCTCGGCATCTTTGTCTCCCGGATGCATGTCCGGATGGTACTTTTTTGCCAGTTTCCGGTATGCCTTTTTAATGGTTTCCTCGTCCGCGTTCCGGTCTACGCCCAGGACTTCGTAATAATCTCTTTTCTGTTCTCCTGCCATAATATGCCCTGCAATCCTGAAAATGTGAGCCACAGAGAAACCCCGCAGCTCACATCATTATTATTGTCTATCGTTTCTTAATTTCGTTACATGGCCCGCAGCAGATCAGACTTCCCTGTAGTCTGCGTCAACTACGTCATCATCACCGCCGTTATTGTTATTGCCGGAAGCATTGCCTGCACCTGCATTGCCTGCGCCTGCGCCCTGCTGGTTCTGCTGTGCCTGCTGTGCCTGCTG
>CADBRV010000124.1 GCA_902797185.1 uncultured Lachnospiraceae bacterium | reverse complement strand
GCAGGTGCGGCCCGTGTAGGTGCCGCCCTGTATCACCAAGAAAGGAAAATGAAAAAAGGCGGCTGGAATTTCCAACCACCTTTTACAACTTACATTATAGCACATACCTTTTTCTCAACTTTCAATCCTGCCCGCTTTTAGCATTGACGTCATCAATGAAACCCTGCATCAGCTTCGCAATCTGCCCTGTCTGACTGACACCTGCAGTTCTACACGCTTCTGCATATGCTTCAACGAGTTCCTTTTTCAGTTTAAAGTTTTTTGTAATGATACCGTTCTTTTTTCGATAGCGTTCCGTTGCTATCGTCTGTTTGCTCGGGCTTCCTGTCGGCATATTTATCTCCTCCGATATTCCCGCATAGACATCACTATGCTATAAATCGAAAATGCTATAAGCACAACTGCCAGTATCGTATTGTCCGGTAGTGCCATTGCAACAGCCCACACACCAATTAATAACAACATTCTATGTTTCATTTAATTTCCGGATGTGATATGATTTTTATACAGGACAGGGGCTTTTGCCCCTGACCAGTGTTTAGGTGACCGCCCGGATGAATTCCGCGATTCCTGAAAGTAGTGTGCCAATTGCTATCAGGATTTCAATCAGGAGTTTGATCCGGGCTTTCATTTTCTTCTTTTATCCGCAAGAATTCATCCCGGAATTCACCGCAGACGTTGGAATAAAAAAAGGCGAAAAGGTCGATTATGCGATTGCAATTGCAGGAAAGCCGCTCATTCTTGTTGAATGCAAAAGTGTCGATGACAATTTTGAAAAGCATGGCTCACAGCTCTTTCGATACTTTGGCGCAACCGACGCAAGGTTCGGAATATTAACGAATGGAATTCTCTATAAATTTTATACAGACCTCGATCAACAAAACAAAATGGACACTGCCCCGTTTTTAGTGATCAATCTTGAGAATATACAAGACCGTGATATTGCAGAAATTCAAAAATTCACAAAGAGTGCCATTGATGTAGACAGCATCATTAGTTCTGCAGAATCATTAAAATATACAAAATTAATCAAAGACTGGTTTGCACATGAAATCGAAAACCCAACTGCCGATTTTGTAAAATTAATTTTGGCAAGCGGGGTTTATAACGGAAGAGCTACACAAAATATAATCGACAAATTCACGCCAATTGTAAAAAAAGCGATCAGCCAGTATGTAAACGATAATATGAACTCAAGGATCAAAGCCGCGCTTGCCAAAAATGACCAGGCGGAAAAAGCGTTAGAAGCGGAATCTGATACACAAGATGAAGGTGAAGAGCCTGAAAGTAAAATTGTTATAACAATGGAAGAGCTTGAGGCCTTTGCAATTGTAAAATCAATCCTTAGAAAGATTGTAGATAGCAATAGGATTGTGTATAAAGATACATCTAGCTACTTTGGTATCCTTCTTGACGGAAATACGAGAAAATGGATCTGCCGCATATACCTTAAACAATCGGTTAGCTTTATTACCATTGCCGGAGAAAATAAAAAAGAAGAACGGTGCGATATTTCTGCATTGGATGATATTTACTCATACTCTGACAAAATACTTGCCTCTTGCCAAAGGTATTTAAAATAACTTGATTGATTAACCTATCTCATTAAGAAATGGCTTAAATACGGCATTTCTATGAGCCTATATAGTGGCCGTTGTTTCCACGAAATAATGAAAGGCAGTGAAAACGTTTGTTTCCACTGCTTTTTCTTTTTGCTCTCTCTGCCTTCCGGTCACACTTCTCCTGCCGTGGCGGTCAGGATCCGGCTGCTATTCCTGCTTCACCAGCGACCAGCGCTGGTTTTCACTGTCTGTATTGTCACTTAAAGAAAGCTTCCCGCTTTTTTCATCTATCGTAAGCGCCCAGCTTCCCTGGTACAGGATATTCACTTTGCCGCTTTCCGCGCTTTTGGCGACTTCCCAGACACGCCCGCCTGTGCCATCTGCGCCATCGGTGCTGGTCATGGAAACTTCCAGCCCTTCTTTTTCCCGAGCCCCATGATCCTTCAAGACAGACAGGTATTTCTTTCCGGAAACAGTCAAAATGGAAATGTTGTCATCGGCTTCCGATGCCTGGATCGTGACAGCACCGTCAGAAGTGGCTCCAATCTCCTTCCCATCTGAAGATGCGACAAGGGTATACTCCCCGCCTTTCAGATGGAGATAGGTACGCCCTGCAATATAGCTGGTATACTCCTGGGTATCTTCCGTATGCAGGAAAACCTCGTTCAGCGGAGCTATATTCCCATAGCGGATCAGCAAAGCCCCTGCCAGGAACACTGCTACAAATATATAATATCTTTCGCCCCGTATATGCCTGGGCTTTATCCTTTTCCAGAGATATATCAATTTGCCAGGCTCTGCCCCATCTGATTCTGCCTTCCCTGGCCGCCCTCCGGCTTTCGCCCGTCCCGGCAGGCCATCTGCTTCCAAAGTACAGAACAATCTTTCCAAAGCTTCTGTTTCTTCAAACCTGGCTTTCTTTCCCGATTTTTCCAGCACGACGAACTCCCGCTCCAGCCATGCGATGAAAACGGTCCGGTAACCAAGCACAGACAGCGGGACCAGCAGCATAAAATACGGGAAAGTGTACTGGCACTTGGCTTCCCAAAAAGTATGGAAAAGGAAGCCTCCGATCACGATCATTTCGTAATACAGGATACCATCCGGCTTCCCCCTTGTAAGGAAAACAAGCAAGAGTACACCAATCAGCAGAAGGAACTGCAGGTAGTTCATAGCGGCAGAAATTTTTGCAGACCCTGCCTCACTGAGGATCCAATACAGGAAATAAGGATAATGGCCGTTATGCCCCCACGCCTGGTTCACCCAGAAGCCCTGGAAATTCGGGTTATTCCACTGGGACGCGTTTTTCCTGGAAAAAAAGCGGAGGCCCTTTCCTGGATGTTTCCGGAATTCGGATAAGCGGTCCCGGATATATTCCTTTGCCTGCTCTTCCTGTTTTTCCGTGTTAAAGCCGCTTTCCGTGTATGTGTTGTAGGTGTAGAGGTTATACCATCCGTCAAAAAAAGGCTCGTCCGTATCCTGCAGTCCCATGGCGACCCAGGAAACCGCCGCATTCCCCTCCCCTGGCTTTTCCCCTGTAATGGCATAAGTAGTACCTTTGATAACGCTCCCACTGCAGAAAAGCACAACAGCCAGGGCTTCCATTGCCACTAGCATCCTCCCGTTTGGCTTTTTTAACAGGCGTGCCAGGACATACAGGATAAGGCCGATCAGGAAGATCTCATAATTGCTTTTTATCATGACCGCGAGGAAAGCCAGCGCGATAGCGGCTGCCAGGCATCCTGCTTTTTTCCTTTTCTCAAAACGAAGGATACATAAAAACGAATTGACCGAGGCTGACAGCCCGATCAGGGTCCCGTAAACGAAGGTCGTATATAGGATCCCCGGCAGGAACAGCCCGCTGGCGATAAGGACGGCAAGACCCGTAAAGCGGCTGGCACCCATCTCATCGGAGATTTGTGCAAAAGCCCGATACAAAAGCAGGAGCGCCGCCACATTGAAAAGCTGGAATACAATGTAATTCAAGGACCCGAATACATGGGCGAAAAGGTAAAGGAGGATGGCAAGGCCCAGCTGGTTCGGATACCGGTCCAGATACTCTCCCGGAAGCAGGGCGGAATAATCGCCCAAAAGCCAGTTATTGGCGGCGCCTTCAACCTCGGCCGCATCCGCTCCCGGCTGCGCCTGGGACACAAGGACGAAGTAAACAGCTGCGGCACCGATGATAAAAAGCACGATCCGGCGGGCTTTTTTCGAAAACACCACGTCCTCATTGACACGTGAAATAAATTTTGTAAAAAGCGGGGCTTTTTTCAGGCACAAACACCCTGCTGCCACCACAACCGCCACAAAGAGGATATTTTTCAGGAAACTATCCGAGACCAGGTAGCTGTGTTCCCCTAAATTGATATAGGAAGTCGAAAACCCTGCCATATAGACAAGGTAAATGGTAATGCAGGCAAACAAAGCAAGAACGATATATTTTGCAAAAAGATACAGCCTTTTTCCAAGCCGTCCGAATACTGATTTCATCTTTTATCCCAAAAACTTAGTGCCTTCCTGTCGCTGAAACACCCCATACCCACACACAGTGCCTATTTTTGACACAGTCCTCCGGAAGGGAACAATAAGGGCATCCCTGGCTGTGATACCGCCCTTCTGCCTGCCGCAGCTTTAATAAAACAGCCCATCCAAAAACTGCAGGAAACCCTTTACGGCATCGGACAGGTAATGGTCTTTCAGCCGCACACACCAAAGCTGGGGCGGGACATAGTCATTTTTTATGGCAAGCCGCCGCAGCCCCGCCCTCTCCAGGACCTTTTCATCCGCATGGGCAAAAGCCTCGCCACTGCCATTGAGGGTATAAAGGATGCCGCATCCGTCACGGACCGCTTCCAGCATCAGGGAACCGTCATTGCTTTCATAGGAAAAGAACGGGATAAAGTTCATGCTGAAACAGATCGCTTCAAAGATCTGCCTCACTTCGTTGCTGCGGACCGGCCCGATGAAACGGAAGTCCTTCAGCTCTTTTAAATCCACGGAATCCCTGTCTTTGAATGGCCCGTCCGCCGGGACCACCAGTTCAAAATAGAGGCTGCCCAGCTTTTTCCCAGAAAGCTCCGGTTCCAGAGGGCGCATAGTGCTCAGGAAGAAATCCGTCTCACCGCTCTTCAGCATATGGACCAGGTCTTCCTTTTTCCCCTGGCAGTATTCCAGGTATGCATCCGGATTCTGCCTGCGGTACAACCTCAATATGTTTGCCGCAAGGGAAGCGGAAGCCGCATTGCCAAAACGTATCCGGCTGGCCCCGGCTTTCTGCATGTCTGCCAGGATCTTCCTGCCGTCATCCAGTTCCCGGAACGCGTTTTCCACCCGGGATAAAAATTCCCTGCCATATTTGTTCAGCGAAATTTTCCTTCCATGGCGGTCAAAAAGTGCCACCCCCAGTTCCTGCTCCAGCCGGGCGATACTCTGGCTGAGGGCAGACTGGGAAATGTGCAGCGTGTCTGCCGCCATGGTCATGTGCTCCAGATGCGCCAGGACCTGGAATTGTTCCAACTGATATAACTGCATAGAAATACTCCCTTTGGCAGCATAATCTACCAGGCACTCATACGGAGCCCTTCCGGATCATAATACCATAAGATCCGCATGATTCCGGAAATGCATGACTCTTAAGATTTCATAATCCTTGAAAACGTATGCTTCTTAAGACTTCACGGCCTGTAATAATGTATGATTCTTGAGAATTCATGATTCTTAAAAACGCATACCTCTTGAGAACGTATGGTCTTTGAAAAAACAGGCTGCCAGATAGGAATATTATAAACAAAAACCCATAGAGCATCCTGTCTTTTCTGTATAGCATAAAAGAAGCGCCGCTGCAAGACAGCGGCGCCTCTCGGGGGCTTATCACATTCTGGTTTCCTAGGTTTTACAGGACATTTCCTGCATCTCGCACGGGCAGCCGGATTCCTGCCGCCATGCCGGAATGCCCGGGACCACGAAATAAATGTATGTATCGATCGGATGCTTTTTAACCTTCCTCCTTCGCCTGGAGGGCTGCCCTGCGGGCATCCACTTCTTCTCGGTACTGCCTTGCTTTTTCCTCGCCCAGGTTAAAGAAGAGCCAAAGCACTCCGGAAGCGATCAGGGACAGCGTAGGCACTCCCCAAAACAGGAAGTTGATGGCATGGATAGCGGAAGCAGCTGCCTGCCCAAAAGCCGCCAGGATGGCGATGGTCTTAACATCCATTTTCCTGGATATAGGCATAAGCAGGATGGTGCCGATCATAGCCGGGATGTTCATAACCGTCATCATGATGCCTACCTTGCCTATATCACCCAGGCACAGGTTGATCCAGTATGCCATGACGCCAAACCCGAAGAAGACGCCCAGGCCGGAGCAGTCATGGGCGACGCGTCCCTGCCCGGTCAGCATGGTCACTTCATGACCGACACGGAGCAGGTAGATCGCTGTTTCCATGGCGCTTTCAGACCTGCCGATGATGACCACGTGATGGCCAAGCTCCTTTTCCTTCCCCCAGGCACTGTCTGCCAGCGGGTAAAGGAGCTTGCCGTCTTTGTCCCTGAGCCCCTCAATGTTGGAAGGAGCTTTCGGGACAGCACCAGTAGCCGCAAACACGGTATCCGCTCGATGGCCATCGCTGTCCATCGCACAAAAAAACCGGAACCTTTGTTTCCAAAAGTTCCGGTCCTGCAAAATCGTCGATGCGACTGGATTTGAACCAGCGGCCTCTGCGTCCCGAACGCAGCGCTCTACCAAACTGAGCCACGCATCGATTCCGTCATTTC
>CADBRV010000123.1 GCA_902797185.1 uncultured Lachnospiraceae bacterium | reverse complement strand
TTTCCAAGACCTTTACGGTAGAAGACGGCACCACCATCAGCCTGGCAAATATTCCGGAAGGCGTTACCTGCCTGGTAAAAGAAGCAGATTACTCCGCGGACGGATATAAAACCACTTATTCCGTAAACGGCGCGTCCACCGGCACCGCAGATTCCAGCACCGCCCAGAACATGGTAGGCGGCGAGACCATCGGCGTGACCATCACCAACACCAATGATACCGTTATTGATACCGGCGTGTTCACTTCCAACCTGCCGTACATCATGCTTTTGGCTGTAGCAGCCGCAGGCGCAGTAGCTTTCATCATTATTTCTAAGAAGCGCCGCGCTTAATTTAGAAAAATAAGTTACCGTCATCAGGCGGATGCAGGAAAATGCCATGCAGTTTACGTATGCCAGGTGCATGCGGGCATGGCTTCTACTGCTACCTGCCAGCGGATAACAGAAAAGGAAAAGTTTTGGAATGGCAAAGCAGCTGCTGAAATGGCTGAACCGTGTGTTAAATGCCGCGATCATCCTAGCGATCCTTCTGGCAATGGCATACAGTTTATATTCCATTTGGGATAACAACAGCATATATGCAGAGACGCTGTCTTTGACGACGCGGATCCGGCAGGAAAAACCTGTCGGCGACAAGCCGTCCTTCGAGGACCTTTTGAAGATCAACGAGGATGTCTGTGCCTGGATCACCATGGATGGGACCAATATCGATTACCCCATTGTGCAGGGCAGTGACAACGAGGAGTATTTGAACAAGGACGTGTACGGGGAGTATTCCCTGGCCGGCAGCATTTTCCTGGACAGCAGGTGCAGCCGGGATTTTGAGGATTTCGATGAGCTTGTTTACGGACACCACATGGAAAAGCATGAAATGTTCGGCGACCTGGACCTGTACCTGGAGAAGGCTTTTTTCGACCAGAATACGACAGGCACGTTGCTTGTTCCGGGTAAAAAGATCCCGGTAACAGTCGTCGCGGTGATGGAAGTGGATGACAAGGATGCCTGGGTGTTTGACCCGGCAGCAGCCGACGAGGACCCGCAGGGCTTCCTGGATTATATTGCATCCGATGCCAAATATGTCCATTCCGATGAACTGGAAAAAGTAAAAGAAGATACCGACAGCCGGCATATCCTGACCCTGTCCACCTGCTCTTCCGATGAAGAGGAGCTCCGGACAGTCGTTATCACAGCCTACCAGATGCCGGAAGAGTAAAGTTTAAAATCACATTGCCATGCAGCGGGAAAAACCAGGAAGGGCAGCCATGGAAGAAACGGCATCCCAAGCTGAAATTTTTCAAATACCTGCAGGCGATGCATGAGCAGCAGCAGTTTTTTACAAGGCAAGGGAGAAATATGAAAATCAGCAGAAAACGAATAAATCTATGGATCGGCATTTTCGCGATGGTCGTTCTCTCTTTCTTTGGAAACAGGACGGTTTTTGCAGACGAAACTTCCCTCTCCATGACGCTTCCGATCCATGTGGAATATGGGAGCGGCGGTCTGAATGAATCCAAGGCCTACCAGCTGAGCCTGGTACCGGAGGATGCGGACGCGCCGATGCCGGCAGGTTCTTCTGACGGAAGCGACACAATCGGGATCTCCAAAGCCTCCGGGACAGATTATTCCATCCAGATCGATTACACAGGGGTGGGGGATTATTGGTACCAGCTGTCCTGTCAGGATGCGGATGGCAATTCTTTAGGGACCTGGCAGCTCCATGTCACTGTGTTAAATGAGGATGGCACCAGGTCTTTGGTGACAACCCTCAGGAATGGCACGAAGACCGGGGAAAAGGTGGATGGCATTTCCTTAGTGGATAAGGACCAGCCCCAGAAACCATCCAATACGGATAAGACTACTACCAATAAGACGAACAATGTCTCGAAGGGGACTACGTCTTCCAGCGTCAGTCCAACTGTTAATACCACCAGTGTCAAAACCGGTGACCCGTTAAATACGATGTTCTGGAAAGTGGTTTTCGGTTTGTCGGCAGCAGTGCTGGCATTCCTGTTCTTCCTTGCGGCAAAGAGCCGGAAGAAAAAAGAAAGTTGAAGGACAGACGCCGCATTCCAAATCGTCCTTCGGACGATATGCAGCTAGTGCATCGTAAGGGATCTTCCCGCTAAAGAGGGTCCCTCCTTACGATATAGGAAAGAAAAAAAACGATCTATACGAAAACGGAGATGCCGAAATGGCATCTCCGCTTTCTGTCGGTCAATATAAAAATCAGAAGGAAAGGTTTATGTCTTTTATTGAAACAACTGCAGGAGGAATGCTTTACGCCATCCCCCTGGCAGCCGAGGGAGGATTCGTCCATGCCCCTCTTCTGATCGTGGAAAGAGGTATTATGCTTTCTTTACCATCAGCGGGATCAAAAGGCTCAGAAATCCCTGGGTATCGGTCGGGAAGGTAAAGACCATCTGGCTAAGCTGCATGCCGGTCATCTTCTGGTTGATGATGAGGGCGGCAAGGTCAGCGTAGGTGCCGGCATCCTCGCCATAGAAGGCGCCGCCGACTAACTGGCGTTCTTTATTGAATACGAAGGTAAATTCCGCATCCGGCTGGTTCTTTGCTTCGAACAGGAGCCTCTTGCCGAATTCAACGACTTCAATGTCGTATTTATCCGGATTGCTCTCTGCTTCTTCGATGGACACGCCAACCTGTGAGATGCGGGGCATCGTAAATACCAGGTTCGGGATCACCGGATACTGGATCGGGGCAGGATTGATACCCAGGATCTGTGTCGCGATGTAGTTGGATTCAAAGGTAGCCGTCGGCGTAAGCTTCGGGATGTCCTTTTCTACGCAGTCGCCGGAGGCAAAAATATTCGGGACAGAAGTCCTCATGTGGTCGTCAACCTTGATCCCTTTGCGGGAGAAAGCAATGCCAACGTCTTCCAGTCCAAGGCCATCCACATTGGGAATACGGCCGGTGGCTTCCAGGACATAATCTGTCTCAATGGAGGAGCCGTCCGCGAAATGGACCTTCAGGCCATTTTCTGCCTTGGTAATTTCGGTAACTTCGTGTTTCATTCGAAACTGCACGCCGGCGTTCTTCATCTTTTCTACAACACGGTCTGTGTATTTCTTCGGATACATGCGCAGCACGCGGTCAGAGTGCACAATGATATTGGTTTCGGATCCCATCAGTGCCGCGATGGAAGCAAATTCCATGGCGATGATCCCGCCGCCGATGAAAGCAATCCTCTTTGGAAAGACGTCAAGGTCCAGGAAATCCCTGCTGTCATGGATATATTCTTTTCCGGGGATGTCCTGTTTTGTGGCATGTTCGCCGGTGCCAAGGACGATATATTCCGCGGTAACCTTTTTTCCGTCTACGTCTACTGTATGTGCGTCTACCAGTTTCCCGTTGCCATGGATGACCGGCATGTGCATATTGTTAAACATGCCTTCCATCATCTGGTTCAGCGGGGAAATCACTTTTTTCTTATATGCCATAAGGGAAGGCCAGTCCACCTGCGGTGTCTGGGAGATGCCGATACCCTGGTACCTCTTCAGGCCGTCGATGTAGTTGAACGGGGTGTCCAGAAGGATCTTCGCATTGCACCCGTAATTGGTGCAGGTGCCGCCAACCACGTCCTTTTCTACAAATGCCACCTTTTTGCCTGCCTGCAGAAGGATTAAAGCTGCATGCCAGCTTGCATGCCCGGCGCCGATAAACAATGTGTCATAATCGTACATTTTCCTGCCTCCATGAAATCCTGTAATTTTTGTCTGGAAAGAGTAAGATCCTTTTCCGGTCCGCTCTTCTTGATGGCTTTAGTATAGCACGAGAAAGATTTTTGTCAATTAGATTTTATAAAATAGAATAGCACATAATAAAAAAGATGCATTAATAGATTTACAAGAAGAAAAAACGCACCTTTCGATTATTTTCTGGCATGTGCTAAGGAAAGAAGGGGGCTGCTACATCTGACCAAAAGTGGATATAGAATTTTATGCAAAGAGAATGTAATATTGAGTTACGCAAAAGGATGGTGCTTTTGCTAATTGATATGTATTGTAGGTTTCATCCTTTAAAAAGAGGACTTGTTTTTTATGGAAGGCAGGTAAGAGATATATGGTATGTAAACATTGTGGGAAAGAGCTTCCGGAGCAGGCTAAATTCTGTCCGGAGTGCGGTGCGCCTGTACAGGAGGACCTGGAGCAGGACCAGGCTCAGGGACAAGAGCAGGATCAGGCTCAAGACCAAGCACAGGAAAATACCCAACACCAGGATAATGGCCAGTACCAGGAGAATAGCCAGAACCAATGGAATGCCCAAAACCAGGGACAGTGGAAAAGTAACAACCAGGGTTATGGTCAAAATGGCCAGCAAGGCCCATCTCAGAATCCATACCAAAACGGGCAGCAGGGACAATACGAGAACCAGTATCAGAACGGGCAGCAAGGACCTTACCAGAACGAATACCAGAACAGTCAGCAGGGACAATACGAGAACCAGTATCAGAACGGGCAGCAGGGACCTTGCCAGAACCAGCAGCAAGGTCCGTACCAGAACCAGAACGGGAAGCAGGGACAATACCAAAACCAGAACCAGTACGGGCAGCAGGGACAATACCAAAACCAGTATCAGTATGGGCAGCAAGGTCCCTACCAGAACCAGAACCAGTACCATGGCAGGAACTATGAAGTCCCGGGCAAGGGCAGAGGCATCGCGTCCTTTATCCTGGGCGTAGTAGGGCTGTTTTTCAACTTTACTCCGGTAGGGCTTGTGCTGGGAATTATCGGGCTGGTATTTTCCAATAAAGCCAAGTCACAGGGATATGGACAATGGGAGCAGAAGGTAGGCTTCATCCTTTCTATCATTGATATCGTCGTTGCCGCAGCCGTGATTTTCTTCAGCCTGGTACTTTTTGGAGGCGCCCTCTCTTTTTTCCATATGTATTTCCCTTTTGATTCTTATTATCAGATTGAACGCGGGCTTTAACCGGGGTGGCGGATGTGTAAACTTTTACACACTTCGTGGAGAAAATGCACTGGCAGCATAAGGTTTTTGTGGAAAAGAGGCTTTGCCGGGCAGACTGGAAGATTTGTGTCAATAACCTTTTGCAAATTGATTGTGTTAGTAATCTTTTGCAAATTGATTTCCTGCCGCCGGCTTGAAAGAAAAAACAGAAAATAATCCATAAAAAATCCCCTAAGCAGTTTCATTTGTCGTGGGTACCAATCATAAGATGGAAACCTTATGATTGGAGTCGGACAAGATGACCTGCCTAGGGGTATTTTTATGTCCTTTTATGGACTGCTTTTAAGGCAGCTTTGCTTCTTCAAAGCGTTTCCTTATACAAGGATCGGATGGAAGGTGCATTTTCTCAAAAAAAGGATCCTTGCTAAAGTGAATTCTCTTAAACGAGGATCCGAAGGAAAGTGTAATTTTTCAAATCTTACTTAAAGTGCTTTTCCATCAAGGAAGCCAAGCGGTCCATGGCTGCCTGCGTGTTCTCATGGGTGTTGAAGGAAGTCAGGCGGAAGTAGCCTTTGCCGTTTTCACCGAAGCCTTCGCCTGGAGTTCCGACTACCTGTACTTCGTTCAGAAGCAGGTCGAAGAAATCCCAGGAAGCCATGTGACCCGGGCATTCCATCCAGATATAGGGGGAATGGGTGCCGCCGAAGTAGCGGATGCCATAGCGGTCCAATGTCTTTGCGATGATGCGGGCGTTCTCCTGGTAATATTCGGTATTTTCGTGGCAGGCTGCAAGCCCTTCCGGTGTAAATACAGCCTCAGCGCCCTTCTGTACGATATAGGAAGCGCCGTTGAACTTGGTGCACTGGCGGCGCAGCCACATTTTGTTAACGGACATTTCCGTGCCATCCGCAGCCGGGAAGACCAGTTCCTTTGGTACTACGGTATAGCCGCAGCGGGTGCCGGTGAATCCTGCCGTCTTGGAAAGGGAGCAGAATTCGATGGCGCATTTCCTTGCCCCTTCTACAACGAAGATGCTGCGCGGGAGGGACGGGTCGGAAATAAAGGATTCATACGCGCTGTCAAACAGGATGATAGCGTTGTTAGCGAGGGCGTAGTCAACCCATTCCTTCAGCTGCTCTTTGCTATAAACAGCCCCGGTGGGGTTGTTCGGGGAGCAGAGGTAAATGATGTCGGCATGGACAGAAGGATCCGGCATAGGAAGGAAATCATTTTCCGCGTTACCGGACATATAGATGAGCTTTCTGCCATCCATGGTGTTGGTGTCAACATAGACCGGGTAAACCGGATCCGGAACCAGGACGATGTTGTCCTGCGCGAACAGGTCGGTGATGTTGCCGGTGTCGCTCTTGGCGCCGTCAGAGATGAAGATTTCATCGGTGCCTATAGAAGCGCCGAAGGATTTATAGTAGTTCTGGACTGCTTCCCGAAGGAACAGGTAGCCCTGCTCCGGACCGTAGCCATGGAAAGTGTCTGCCCTTCCCTGGTCAGCGGAAGCCTCTTCCATTGCTTTTACAACGATCGGAGGCAGCGGGCGGGTCACATCGCCGATGCCGAGACGGATGACCGGCTTGTCCGGATTTTCTTTTTCAAATTTGGAAACGCGGTTGGCGATTTCCACAAACAGATAACTTTCTTTTACATTTAAGTAATTCTCATTTAATCTGGCCATGACACATCTCCTGTTCCATTTCATCATCCAGAGGGGGATGAAGCAGGCCATGCCTACGCGCACGAAGAGTGCAGTTTAATGGCAAAGTCCTGCAAAATAAATTAAAAGCATATCGCATATATCGTAAGGAGGAACCCGCTTCAGCGGGAGGATTCCTTACGATGCGGCGTCTGTCCATAAAAGTTTAGCAAAAGAAGGGCGGATTATCAACGGCTTTTGCCGGCAGCAGGGGGATTCCATTGACCACCGTCTGCATACCGCTGCGAACCGTCGTTTTTTCCGGCAGCAGTGGGCTTTTCAAGGGTGCCTTTGCACGTTGAATCTGGTCAATACGCGGTATATAATAACCTTGAATGGGCATATCTGGAAAAAAGAGGCTGCCAGGCATGCCCAGGGTAAGCAAGGATCGTCGGTATTTTGACGGAAGGGGCGATTTGTTATGAACAATAGGAATTCTTTTACAGACAAATTGAACGAAGTTGGGAAATTCATTTCCAAAAAGGCAAAAGACGGCACTGATCTCACAAAACTGAACATGGAGTTAAAATCCAAGCAGAATTTTATTGAAAAGCAGTATATTTCCATTGGCAGGAAAGTTTACGAAGCAGAGCGTAATAATGATGAAAGCGCTTTTGAAGAGGTTTTCCTGATCCGCCAGTCCTTTGAAGAGATCGAGCAGATCCGCAGCGAGATCCGGGATATCAAGGGCCTTATCAAATGCCCAAGCTGCGGCCAGGAAATCAGCCCGAAGGTACAATTCTGTCCGAACTGCGGCCAGGAAATCGCCGCACACCCTAAGACACATGAAGCCCAGGCAGAGGCAGATGCCTTCAAGAAGGCAGCGGAAGAGACCGAAGAGGTAGAGAAAGAGGCTGAGAAGAAAGCAGGCCAGGCGGGAGAAGCATATTCCCAGACCCAGGCAGCCCAGGACCGGGCAGATGTTTTTGAAAAGGCAGCCAATGAAACCGAAGAAGCCGGGAAGAAGGCTGACGAGTAAAGATACCCTATTGACAAGTAGGATATTATGAACAGACAGGAACCTTATCAGAAGATAGGGATCTGCCATAAGGCAGCAGTTTGTCCAAGGAATCAGGATTTATCAGATTTACCAGGAGGAAGCTGCTGTTCGAAAACAAGATGCAAAGAAGACAAGACACAAAGACAAGAAACAGTTAACAGGTTAGAAACTACAAATAAAAAACGACCGGCCTATGCCGGAAAGCCCGCGGAGAGACACTGCGCGGGCCGTTTTTCGCTATGCCCGGCCAACGGTACGTACGGTCATTTCCGGCGGAACCGGACCCGGAGAAAGAGAAGTGAGTTATGGGAAACAAAGGCAAATTTTACATGACGACAGCAATCGCATATGCCAGCGGCAAGCCCCATATCGGCAATACGTATGAGATTGTATTTGCGGATGCCATTGCCAGGTTCAAACGGTTTGAAGGATATGATGTCTATTTCCAGACCGGCACCGACGAACACGGCCAGAAGATCGAGATCAAGGCCAGGGAAGCCGGCATGAGCCCGAAGGAATATGTGGACAAGGTCGCCGGGGAAATCAAACGGATCTGGGACCTGATGGACACGACTTATGACAATTTTGTCCGTACCACGGACCCGGACCACGAAAAACAGGTCCAGAAGATTTTCAAGAAACTTTATGACCAGGGCGATATTTACAAAGGGTATTACGAAGGGATGTACTGTACTCCCTGCGAATCCTTCTGGACGGAATCCCAGCTGGTGGACGGCAAGTGCCCGGACTGCGGGAGGCCGGTCAAGCCGGCAAGGGAAGAGGCTTATTTCTTCAAGATGAGCAAATACGCCGACCGCCTGATGAAATATTATGATGAGCATCCGGAATTCATCCAACCTGTTTCCCGTAAGAACGAGATGGTCAACAACTTCCTGAAGCCGGGCCTGCAGGACCTGTGCGTTTCCAGGACTTCCTTTAAATGGGGCATCCCGGTGGACTTTGACCCGAAGCATGTGGTTTATGTATGGCTGGACGCCTTGACCAACTATATTACGAAGATCGGGTATGACGCAGATGGCAACAGCAGCGAGCTGTTCAAGAAGAACTGGCCGGCCGATGTGCATATCATCGGCAAGGACATCATCCGTTTCCATACCATTTACTGGCCGATTTTCCTGATGGCACTGGGGCTGCCGCTTCCGAAGAAAGTCTTCGGCCATCCGTGGCTGCTGCAGTCCGGCGGCAAAATGTCCAAATCCAAGGGCAATGTGATTTATGCCGACGAGCTGGTGGATTTCTTTGGCGTAGACGCGGTCCGTTACTTCGTTCTGCATGAGATGCCTTATGAAAACGACGGCGTCATCTCCTGGGAGCTGATGGTGGAGCGGCTCAACAGCGACCTGGCCAATATACTGGGCAACCTGGTGAACCGTACGGTTTCTATGAGCAACAAATATTTTGGAGGCGTTGTATCGAACGGCGGCGTAGACGAGCCCATCGACGAGGACCTCAAGAAGGTGGTTACCGAGACGGTAGGGAAAGCTGCCGAGAAATTTGATACGTACCATATCGCGGACGGCATTTCCGAGATGATGAACCTGTTCCGCCGCTGCAACAAATACATTGACGAAACCATGCCCTGGGTACTGGCAAAGGACGAATCCAAGAAGGACCGCCTGGCTACCGTGCTTTACAACCTGGTGGACAGTATCGCCATCGGCGCGTCCATGATTGAGTGCGTAATGCCTTCTACGGCGGAAAAGATCCTTTCCCAGATCAACGCCAAGAAGCGTACCTTTGAGGAATGCCAGACTTTCGGCCTGTATGAAAGCGGCACCAAGGTGACCGAAAAGCCGGAAATCCTGTTTGAGAGGCAGGATCTGGAAAAAGTCATGGAGAAAGTCCATGCCCTCCATCCGGAAATGAAAGAAAAGGAAGAAGAGCAGGCAGAGGTTGCCGGGCCGGCTGAAAAAGCGGAAGAAATCCATGTAGAGGAGAAGCCGGAGATTTCCTTTGAAGACTTCGGGAAGATGCAGTTCCGCGTAGGCGAAGTCCTGAAATGCGAAGCTGTCCCGAAATCCAAGAAGCTTTTGTGTTCCCAGGTCAAAGTAGGGGACAGGACCATGCAGATCGTTTCCGGCATCCATAAATATTACACGCCGGAAGAGATGGTAGGAAAGAAGGTCATGGTGCTGGTCAACTTAAAGCCGGCAAAACTGGCAGGAGTCCTTTCCGAAGGCATGCTGCTCTGTGCGGAAAACACAGATGGCAGCCTGGCACTTTTGACACCGGAAAAGGATATGCCCAGCGGGGCGGAGATTTCCTAAGCAATGATTTTTGATACACATGCCCATTATGATGACCCGAAATTTGACCCGGACCGGGAAGAAGTCCTGGCAAGCCTGGAGCCCCATGGGATCGGCACCGTAGTCAATGTGTGCTCCGACGTGCCTTCCTTCGATACGACGCTGGAACTGGTCCGGAAATACCCGTTCCTTTATGGTGCCTTCGGCGTCCATCCCAGCGAGCTGGAAGGCTTCGGGGAGGATGAATTTGCCCGGCTGGGCCGCCTTCTGGATGAAGACAAGGCGGTGGCAGTAGGGGAAATCGGTCTGGATTATTATTGGGAAAAGGATGAAAAGGTAAAGGAGCAGCAGAGATACTGGTTCCGCAGGCAGTTTGTCCTGGCAAAGGAAAAGAAGATGCCGGCCATCATCCATTCCCGGGAAGCCGCGGCGGATACGGTGGACATTTTGGAAGACCTCTCCGACGGGTCCATCCCGGTGGACATCCACTGCTATTCCTATTCCCCCGAGATCGCAAAGCGCCTTTTAAAAAACGGGAATACCTATTTTGGCATCGGCGGCGTCCTTACCTTTAAGAACGCCAAAAAGCTCAGGGAGACGGCGGAAATCCTGCCGGCGGACCGGATCCTTTTGGAGACGGACTGCCCGTACCTGGCGCCGGAGCCAAACCGTGGGAAGCGCAATTCTTCCCTGAACCTGCGATATGTCGTCCAGGCCCTGGCACAGATTAGGGGCGTTTCGGAAGAAAAAGTAATCGAACAGACGACGAAAAACGCGGAAACTTTTTACGGGCTTTCCAAATAAGGCAGCCGTGCCCTGGAAACGCGTGCATGGCACGCGGGCACGGCTTTTTTCTATTTACAGGAATTGGACAGACACCGCATTCTAAATCGTCCTATGTCACCGCATTGCCAGGCGATGACATAGGAAAGAGAGAACCACGCCATTGTAAACCGTCCTTTGTGCGGAGGCGATGATATTAGACAATGCGGATCGTGCATCGTAAGGGAGCCTCCCGCTGAGGCGGGTCAGTTCTTACGATAGATAAGGAGGACCTATGTCTTCACAGCTGGATCGGACTCGCGCCCTGCTTCGGAAGTATGATTTTAAAACCAAGAAAAAATACGGCCAGAACTTCCTGGTGGACGAAGGAGTCCTCCGGAGCATCGTGGATGACGCCGGAGTGACCAAGGAAGACCATGTGCTGGAGATCGGGCCGGGCATCGGCAGCATGACCAGGCTGCTCTGTGAAGCAGCCGGACATCTGACGGCGGTGGAAATTGACGAGAAATTGATTCCGATTTTACGGGAAGAGATGAAGGAGTATGATAACTTTACCTTGGTGGAAGGCGACGTGCTGGAAACAGACCTGTGGGAAATCGCCCGCTCCCAGGGCGGCAGGGAAATGACAGTGGTAGCCAACCTCCCGTATTACATTACAACGCCGATCCTGATGGAACTGATGCAGAAAGACCTGCCGGTGCGCAGCATCACGGTCATGGTGCAGAAGGAAGTGGCGGAGCGGATGCAGGCTTCCCCGGGGACGAAGGCTTATGGCGCTTTGTCCCTGGCGGTGCAGTATTACGCAAAGCCCGTCATTATGGAAGAAGTGCCGCCTTCCTGTTTCTTACCGCAGCCGAAGGTATCCTCCACGGTGATCCGCCTGGAGCGCCATACGGAGCCTCCGGTGCAGGTACAGTCGGAAAAACTCCTGTTTGACCTGATCCGGGATTCCTTTAACCAGCGCCGGAAGACTTTGGCCAACGGACTGGGAAATGCCGGAAGGACAGGCCTTACAAAGGACGAGATCCGGGAATGCATCCAAAAGATTGGGGAAAAGGAAAATGTCCGGGGAGAAGCCCTTTCCCTGGAACAGTTTGCCGCCCTGGCGGATGCCATTTTGGATTTTCAAAAGAAAAAAGGCGAGAGCTGACATTTTTCGGATTTGATAAAGGGGGCAGCCGTGCCATGTGGTATGGCACGCAGGCAAAGCGGCTTTGCCGCATTTAAAATGGTGGATGTCGAAAGAACCAGCCGTGGAATGCATGATGGCACGGCTGCGTTATCATTCCCAAATTGGTGAATCAACAGGAGGCTGGCGATGTTTGGATTGGAAAGCGGGGGGCTGGGGTTGTTTAACCGGGGACTCACACAAGACGAAAAATTCATGAAGGCGGCTTTGAAAGAAGCCAGAAAAGCCTATAAGATAGACGAAGTGCCCATTGGATGCGTCATTGTCTGTGATGGTAAAATCATCGCCCGGGGCTATAACTGCCGGAACAAGGACCACTGCACCCTTTCCCACGCGGAGATCATCGCGATCCGCAAAGCCAGCAAAAAGCTGGGGGACTGGCGGCTGGAGGGCTGCACCATGTATGTGACACTGGAGCCTTGCCAGATGTGCGCCGGCGCGCTGGTGCAGGCCCGGATTGACCGGGTGGTCATCGGCGCCATGAACCCGAAAGCGGGCTGCTGCGGTTCTGTCATGAACCTGCTGCAGAACCCCAGGTTCAACCACCAGGTAGAGATCGAACAAGGAGTTATGAAAGAGGAGTGCTCAGCCATCCTTACTGATTTTTTCCGTGAGCTTCGGGAAGAGAGGCGCAGGGAGAAAGAAGAACAGGAGGAGTAACCGCTGGACCAAAAGAGGAAAACGTATGCATAAAAAATTACTCGTGGGGATCTTGTGTGCTGCCATGGCCATGTCGGCGCCGGGAGCTGCTTTTGCGACCGAGATCGGACAGGACACAGGGAGTGCAGTAGGAAGCGCGGTCGAGAGCGCCATCTCCAATACCGGGGAGGATGACCCTTCCAGCGCTGCCCAGGACCCTTCTTCAAATACCGGGACAGAAGATGCCGAAAATGGATCCGACACTTCGGACCAGTCCGGAAGCGACAATGCCGGGACAGGGAAGGACGCTTCCGCCGGACAGGATGCGGACGGGACCGGTTCGTCCGATGGCAGTTCCCAGGAGGATGGAGAATCCGGACAGGATTCCTCCGACACCGGAAACGGCGGGGAGGGCCAAAGCTCCGGCAGCGGCCAGGACGAGCAGGTCCAGGAAGCCGTAGATGACGCCACGGAAAACGACACCGTCTTTTCCGAAGAAGATATGGAAGCTTTGATCGAAGCGTCTACGTTGACGAACGAAGAGCTCATTGCCAGCCAGGATATCCAGGAAGCGCCCGAGGTGCCGCAGGATTTCCGCTTTTTTACCATTCCTGTCGTATACGGGTTTGCCGCGGAGGATACCCCTGTTTATGAAGAAGAATCCACCGGTTCCAAGCAGGTGGGGGCTTTGCCTGCAAATGGCCTTTGCTTCCAGCTGAAGGAGGACGGGGACTGGCTTTATATCGAATCCGGGGAGGCCCGTGGCTTTATCCCAAAGAGCGCGCTGATGGATGAGGATTCCGCCAAAGCCCTTTACCAGAGGATTTTTGACAAGGCACAGCAGGTGGCTGTGCAGCAGGGGACGGAAGCGGACATTACGCAGGTGGCTTCTTTAGCCCAGGCGACTGTGCCTTATTATGAAAACGCGGCATTTAACTGGTACCGGGGGACTTCCCGCAGGACCGTGGTTACGAAGGAATATGCCCTGGCACTGCAGGATGTAACGATCCGCCAGGATGAGTCAGAGAATGCGGCGGCAGCAGGGACGCTGCCAAAAGGCGGACTGTGCTATATCCTGGAACGCACCGATGACGGCTGGTGCTATGTGGAATCCGGCGATGTGCGTGGGTTTGTACCAGCGGATGAAATCGAGGCCGATGACGATGTGGACCAGCAGGTAGCCTCCCAAGGGGAAGATGCCTTTACCACGGCCAGCGAGTCAGTGGACCCGGAGGACAACAAGGCGCTTTATTACACGACTACTTCGGTAAAGACCGGGGCACCGGACTTTTCCTATGACCAGAGAAATGAAATCGTACAATATGCCAAACAGTTTATCGGCGGACCGTATGTCTGGGGAGGCACTTCCCTGACGAATGGCTGTGACTGCTCCGGCTTTGTGCAGCAGATTTACGCACACTTCGGATACACGCTGCCAAGGACTTCCATGGCCCAGTGCCAGGTAGGGACGAAGATCCCGGTTTCGGAAGCGCTGCCGGGCGACCTGGTCTTTTATGCAAGGAACGGCATCGTGTGCCATGTGGTGCTTTACGCAGGGGCAGGCACAACGGTGGAAGCCGCCAGCGAGAGCCTGGGGATCTGCAGCCGGGAAGTCCATGACTACAGTGCTGTCTGGGCGACCCGTGTGATCCAGGACCAGGTAGAAGAGGCGCCGGAAGAAACGGATGTGACATCCCAGACCGTTTCCGACGGGCAGCAGGGCCAGGACCTGGGGCTGTTTACCGTAAGTTATTTTACCGGGAATGACAGCACACAAATCGCTTCTTCCATGCTGGATGATATGAGCCGTTATGTCAGCGGGGATACAATCCTGGCAAACGCCGAGACGATCCCGGCAGGCACGAAGGTCATCGTGGACGGCCATGTCTTTACGGTAAAGAACGCGGACATTGGGAAAAATGAAGTGCGGATTTATACCAATGATGAATCGCTGGTACTGCAGGGAGATAAATTAGCCCACGTATACGCGGTGCAGTAGACGTATTTAAATGCCGGCACGACAAGCCGCAGGGAGGCAGCCCAGGCAGGACATTTTTATGCCTATGAGCAAAGCATGCTGCTTCGGCGCCGCCGGTTGACGGGGGTGTTTGGAAATGGTATACTTCTTGTTACCGTGCAGCCGGGAGAATAGCGGACTCCTGTACCATCAATCCGCTACAGTTGGGGTGATATCCTGCCCCGGGTCTGATTCTGCAAGGCAGCCTTCGGCCAAGGGGTGTTGAAGCCTGGGTCTTGCGCAGCGAGGCGCCGTGAACCGTGTCAGGTTGGGAACAAAGCAGCACTAAGCGGATGTCCTTGGGTGCCGCAAGGGTGCCTGGGCCGAGCCACTTGCCGAAGAAGCGCTTCCAGATAGGATTCAAAGCAGGATGCACGGTAAAAAGAAAGTTCAAGGGACCATGGAATAACTTCCATGGTTCTTTTTTTATGAGTCTTTATTCCTTTTCGGGTGGAAAATGGCATAAAAAAGCCGCTTGGGACGAAGATCCTGCAAGCGGCTTTGGTTTCATTTGAAGTTTGAGAATTATCAATGATCTGCGCCTTGCGTGGTATCGGTACTCTGCGTAGTATCTGTGTTTTGCGAACGATTGGCATCCTGTGAGGTATCCGTATTGGTGCTTTCAGAGCTGTCCTCAGAGGGGAAAACTTCCTGCTCCTGCTGCGGGTCCCAGGACTCCTGGACGGACTGCAGGGATTCCTTCAGCTCATTCATCAGTACCCTCTTTCGCAGCGTATCATCTGTAGAAGTCGTGGTGGACTCATCGATGTTGGATTCCTGCGAACCATCTCCATAAAGGTAGGACTGGAGGGCGGCAGTATTGGCGGCAAGGTCCGGTACCAGGACGGACATGCCGGAAACGTACTGGGCGGTATAAGCACCGTCTACGGGCAGCCGGTAAGTATTGTTAATTTCCATCCCACTGCGGAACGCGGTATAAGCCAGCCCCAGCAGGTCATTTCCATCCATGTCCGTGGTAAGGGCAGGCAGGACTTTCTGCAGGACCTGCAGCTGCTTGATCACGTTGGAAGAAGAGACCTTCTGGAAAACCGCGTAAAGGAGCTTTCTCTGGCGGGTGGTGCGGTCATAGTCGGAATTGCCGAATTTGCGGACACGGGCATAAGCCAGTGCCTGTTCAGGCGTCAGCGTGTTTACGCCAGCGGTCAGGTGCCAGTAATCATCGGGCCATTCATCATCGGAAGTGCCGAAATAGCTGTGATCATTTATGTATTCGGCTTCCGCTTCCGTCAGTTCCACATCCACGTTTCCAACGACGTCCATGACCTGGAGGAATTCATCCAGGTTGACGGCCACCGTGCCATCGATGGGAATGCCGAAATCGGTTTCAATGGTCTGCACCAGCAGGTCTTTCCCGCCCAAAGTATAGGCGGAGTTGATCCGGTTGCTGCCATATCCGGGAATCGGCACATAAAGGTCCCTCATGAGGGATACCAGGGTAATCTGGTTGGTGGTCCGGTTGATGGAGCAGATCATGATGGTATCGGTGCGGACGGAATCCATGGAAACCGCGTTAGGATCAGCGGCTTCTTCATCCGTATAATTCCTCTGGTCACAGCCGACCAGGAGGATGTTTAGGACGTCTTCACTGTTGGCAAAATCCGTATTGATCCCGCTGGTCCAGGCATCACTGGACGCATTTCCGGAAGCGCTGCCGGAGCCAGTGGTGACGGTTGGAGTCTCTGTCTGGAAAGAGGGGTTAGTGTTCCCCTCAAAATGATTTATTTTTCCCACCAGGGAGGAAGCATAAATGCCGGCTCCCGCCACGATTGCAACGACGGCTAAAAGGACCGCTTCCAGGATCCGTTTTCCTTTTTGCATGTACATATCCAGGCTTTCTGTAAAATCTTAAATTATTATTACATAAAAAGGATCGTTCGTAAATCATTATAAGGCAATGT
>CADBRV010000122.1 GCA_902797185.1 uncultured Lachnospiraceae bacterium | reverse complement strand
TTCCCGATCAAAGCGCTGATCGTCACCACGCTGCGCATTTTCAGGGAAAGCTTATCTTCCCTGGACCATACTTCTCCAAAGAGTACGTCGTCATTAAGCTGCGCAAATTTTGGCGCGAAATCTCCAAGCGCGTCCCTGCCTGCTGTCTGTTTTACCATTTCTGTCCTTTCCGGCGCCATACCTAAGGTGCCATTCCTTTCTATTTTTTATCAACCTGCCAGCCTTTTCATAGCCAAAAACGGACACGCTGCCCGTTTTCAAAAAAGGCCTATGTCATCTGTTACTGATAACATAGACCTTAAAGCATACTTTAAGTCAAGGTTTTCCCCTCTATTTTTATAACCTGATTCCTTCTATTTATTATTATCTTTTTTAATGTTTCCTTTTCCGCTTTCCACTCCCAGCCTGTCTGGCACAAATCCTTCCCACCAGCCAAAACAGTTCTATCCCTTTTAGTTCCTGCCGGTTACTGATGTCCCGTAAAGCGAAGGATCAGCTTTGCCAGCTTGTCGCTATGGACAATATAGCTGCCGTGGGTCTCTCCGGGCAGGATGATCTCCTTGGCGTTCCGGATGCAGCGGGCGATATGGTCCGTGTCCCTCTTGCGCACCAGGTCAAACTGTCCGGCCAAAACCAGCGTTTTCGCTTTGATTTTTGCCAGCTCCTCATCCCGGATGTCCGGCTCCGCCATCATCAGGTAGGTCAGCGGGTTTTTCTTAAAAAAGTAAGCGATTTTCGTAAAAATCTGGAACGGCAGCACCAGCCCGCCGGGCTCCACATTTGCCCCGCAGGCAACCAGGTGAGTGACCCGGTCCGTCTGGGACGCAATCAAAAGCCCTAAGATGCCGCCATCGGAAAACCCTGCCAGGGTCACATCCTTCAAATCCAGGCGCTTCAGAAACTCCACCACGTCTTTTGCCATTTCCCGGTAATGCAGCTCCGGCACCCGGGTACTTTTCCCGTGCCCTCTGGAGTCGATCAGGTAACAGGTAAAATGGGGCTCCAGCAGCTTTGTATTAAAAATCTTATGGGTTCCGCCATTGCCATGGAGCAAAACCAGCGGCTTCCCATTGCCCCTCACTTCATAAGCCAGGTCAATCCCATTTACATTCATCTGCTTCAAAACGGATGGCACTTCCCTTCCATACTCCAAAGGTCATTATGAATGACCATGATACCTGTCCTTATCCTGTATTATTATTTCATGTCTTCTATTACAGTATCGACCTCATCTATCGAATAGGTCCTGCCATTGACTGCTGAATCATACCCTTTGGAAAGTTCTGCATCCAATTCCTTCTGATCCATGCCTCCGATCGCAGTCGGTTTTTTATATGGAAGATGCAGATCCAGAGGGAAGCCTTTCGTCAGGACAATCTGGCTGTACAGCATTTGGATTGCACTTGAAGGAGTAATTCCCAACTGGTGGAGTATATCTTCCGCATTTTTCTTGAGGTCGGTATCAATTCTTGCATAAACAGCTGTTGTATTTGCCATTATTATTTTCCTCCTCTAGAAAGAGTATAATCTTTAATGCTGGCATTTGCAAGCAATTGCAAGCGTGCAGAGATATGCTCCGTATAATTCATCCCATACCGCGCTACCATCACACCCCTTAAGGTTAAATTTCTTTACAATTGAAATGCCTTTTGAGGACCTTACACCCCCAGCAGTTCGCAGAAAGTCTGGATTTCCTCCCTCTGGTTCTTGATGCTGGAAGTCAGGACGCTCCTGTCCATCAGGGAAATTTTCAGCTTGCCCTTCCCTTCGCCAAGGATGAGCATTTTCTGGTTCGGCAACACACCATGCTTCCTCTTGACCGGTGGAAGCTCATCCAGCGGGATGATGATTTTCCCCTGCATTTTCGAGATGTTCATGCTCCCCATCAGCGCGATCACAAGATGTTTTTCCGTAATGCCAAAATAGCAGCACTCATTCTGGAGCACGGCCCAGCTGTCCAAAATGAAACGCTCCAAAGTGGAGCCTTTCAAGATCAGTCCCCAGATCTTTACCTTGTAAGTTTCCCCTTCCGGAAGAATCGCGTCCAGGTTTTTGTCCATATCTTCCTGCTTCAGTACCATTGTCATAAGCCTGCCTCCCCTTTCCTTGTGACAACCAGTGTTTTTTTCTTTATACCATATTAAAAATAACGCTGCTATCTTTTCCATGTAAACTGGAAGCAAGGTCTTGCTGACGTGGATCAGCCGGTTTCCCTGGTCATCTTTTCCCGGGAAACCGGCTGTCGTATTAATCTTCCTTCTTCAGCTTTAACTGGTCGATATTCTTCGGAATTATATCTCCCTGATGGAGTTCGATCATCATGCCATCCGGCCCGCGGAAATAGGTGAATTTAAACCCATCCGGACGCTCTACCACTGGGTTCATGCGATGATAGCCCAGTGCTTCTACCTTTTCCAGGACCGCATCGATATCATCCGCTTTCAGCATGAAATGCATGGAGCCAACCTCATTGTGGTTGAGCGGGCGGCAAGGTACAGCAGGTGGGTCCACATACTGGTGGATTTCCAGGTCTACGCCTTCATCCCCTCTGAGCATCAGGCAATTCATGACCTGGTGGTCATTTCCGGCAAGCCCCTTGGCCGGCTGGACCTGGTTCCTGGCATCAAAAACGACATGCATGCCAGGGGTATCTACGAACAGGCGCAGGCATTCATCTACGTCCGTAACCATGACGCCTGCCTGGAAAACTCCTTTCGCATAACCCTTCTTTTCTTCTGTCGTGTTATTCTTTTCCATAACAGCCTCCTTTTTTATATACAGACTTTTGCAATATATCTTTTCTATTTCTACTTTTTCCACTATAATCGTTAAAAGCCATTGCATCAATCTGCAGTATTTTCTATTCTGTCGTGTTAATCCTTCCCTTAAATGAAAAAGGATTGGCTAGAGATGCGCAAAAACACCAGAAAACGGCAGGGCTCTACTCCCATTAGATCGAACATCGTTGCCAAACAATAAAATAAAGAAAAAGCCGGCAAGATGCCAGCCCATCAAAGAAAAGCTATTTATCACGAGAAAAGCCGATTGCCGGAAATCTGCGAAATGCCGCTCTGGGCAAAGAAAGGATCGTTTATGAACCAAAAGAAAAACCAGCGGTACCAGGATACCGATAAAAAAATACGCAGCGCCTTCCTTTCGTTATTAGAAAAGAAAGAGATCCAGAAAATTTCCATCCAGGAGCTTTGCGACCTGGCGGGCATCCACCGCGCTTCTTTCTACCTGCATTACCAGGATATCTACGACCTGCTGGAGAAAACGGAAGCGCAGTTTTCCAGGGACCTGATCGACCTGGTCAGCGCAAAATTAGACGAATGCGGCGTGGGCAACCCTCTCTTTACCTGCATTTTCTCTTTTTTCCAGGATAACCAGCAGTTTTACCGTGCCTATCTCGCCGGGCATGTGCTCCCTACTTTTTTCGAGCAGGCAAGGGGGGGACCGATTTGGAGAAGAAAATCCAGGAAATCCGTTCCCAGCAGAAGAAATCCTTTTTCCACGGAAGGGACTACCACATGGTATTTTTCATAGGCGGGCTGGAAAACGTGCTCCGGAAATGGATTACAGAAGGCTGCCATGAAACTCCGGAAACCATGGCGGAGATGATCCACCAGGAATACCATCCTTTGTAAGACTTCCGGCAATCCTTCCTTGCAGGATTTTCCTGCTGGTCTTTTACGCACTCCCTTCTGGCAAGTTTTTTTGAATAGGAAAAGATGGAAGCCACCTGCAGAATCCCTGCTGCGCCCGGTTATTTTAGACGAACTTTCCATCCCGGAAAAGCGGCACTTTCTGTCCCTCTTCCATATAGCCGTCCGCACACAAATCTTCTGTCCCGAACATAAAGTCCACATGCTGGCCGGAGCGGTTTACGCCGCTTTTTTCCACCTGCACCGGGTCGGACGGGTCAATACCCCGGATATTTCCCGGGAAACCTTCTCCCAGCGCCAGATGGCAGGCCGCGTTTTCATCCAGCAAACTGTTTAAAAAGACAAGCCCGGACTTTGCGATCGGCGTATCCTTATCTACAAAAGCCACCTCGCCCAGATAGCGGCTCCCCGCGTCATAGGAAAGGATGCTTTCCAAAAGGCTTTTCCCTTTTTTCGCGCCATAGGAAACCACTTTCCCGTCCTGAAATTCCAAATGGAACCCGTCGATGACGCCGCCATTGACATACAAAGGCTTTGAAGCATATACGATGCCGTTCGTCCGCATGCGGTCCGTGGTCGTGCAGACTTCATAGGACGGGAGGTTGCACTGGAAGAAATCCGGCGTATAGCTTTCTTTCGCGATCCCACCTTCCCAGATACAGTCCGGATTGACCCCGACTTCCAGGTCAGTGCCCAGCCGGTTGGTAAAATGGATTTTCGATAAGGAAAGCCCGTTCAGCCTCTCGGTATGGCGGTAAAGATCCGCATAGCATTCCAGCCATGCCTGCAAAGGATCCCCTTCCTTCAGGAGGCACAGGTCCGCCAGGACATCCCATAATTTTTCCCCGGCAGCATCCTTGTCCAGCTCTGGGAACAGCCACTTTGCCCAATCTGGATTTGGGACGCAGGCATAGCACCAATGGATCTTCCTTCCGCGGATGGCACGCCTGACGACATTGCGCAGGTCGTTTTTGGCGGCAGCAATTTCTTTCTTTTCCGTGTCATCCCATTCCTTGTCGAGCCTGGGGTTCGGAGAAAGGAACGCCAGGGAAACCGCGTCCCCCTCCAGCGCCTTTTCCAGCTTCGCTTTTTCCTGCTGCTGGCACATTTGGAAGCGCCGCGGATCCTTTTCCCAGCAGGCAGCATCCTCTTCGTCGTCCCGGTAAAAGACGACGGTATCTGCGCCCAGCCTCTTGGCGGATGCCGTGATGGCTTCCGCCAGCAGCCTCTGCCCGGATGGGATTTCTACCACCAGCCTCTGCCCTTTTTTCAGCGCCACTCCGAACCGGACTAAAAGCGCCGCGTATTTTTCGATAATTCCCTTATCTGCCATGCACTTCTTCTTTACTTAATCCCGTTTTCCTCCAGGAAATCAAACACTGCCTGAAGGTATTCTTCCTTCTGCTCGATCCTGGGATGGTGGGCGCTGTTTTCCAGCACGACTACTTTCCCGTTGGGGGCATGCTCCTTGAAATACTGCCGGTCGTCTTCCCGGCAGACCGGGTCATGGCGTCCGTTAATCAAAAGCGCCGGCGGCTGGTTTTTGTCCAGTTCCGGCCGATGGTCATAGAGCATGTCTCCCGCTTCCACCAGCTTTTCCAGATGGAACATCCCTTTTTTGTCTACTTCCGCCTCGTCCGCGTCCAGCTCTTTGTAACATTTCTCGAACCAGCAGAAATACTGTTCCGGTTCGATGGAATACATATACATCGTAGTCTTCAAATCCTTTACATAGGACTGGGCTTTCAGGATATCGCTGATGCATTCCCTTTCCCTGCCCGTATAATCCTTGGCAAGGATGCTTTCCGCCGCCTTCTTCCCTTCTGTCTCATCTTCGTGGCAGGAATAATAGCGGTCCAGATAATACTGTGCGATGGATTTTACATTTTTCGGAAAATCCCAGCCCGGGTTTTCATAGATCGAAGATTCCACAGAATCCGGATACAAATAGGTGTAATAGCAGACCAGCATTCCTCCATAGGAATGTCCCAGCAGGACCCATTTTTTGATTTCCAGTGCCTCCCGAAGCTGCTCCATCATGTCGATATGTTCTTTCATGCCGAAGCGCTCGTCTTCCTTGATGTCTCCGGACCGGAAGACCCCATACTGGTCAAAGGATACGACAAAATATCTCTGGGACAAAAGTTCCGACATCTCCTGCTGCTCCACGCAACTGGTGGCAGGGCCGCCATGCAGGAACGCGATGGCAGGATGATGGATATCGCCATACGTTTCCACGTACAGCTTCCTGCCATCCAGGTCCATCAGCCCGGACGTGGGCTTGCCTCCCGCTTTCCGGATATCCTCTAACGTAAGCCCTTTTATTTCTTTCATGCCTGTTCCCCCTCCGGTACCAATATATTCCTTTCCGCGATTTCTTCCTTCATCTGCGGGATCTTCTTTTCATATTTATAAACGATGGACAGTAAGCCGATGGAGATGAGGAATGTTATCATTGGCAGTGTCACATTTTCGGTAAAAAATACATTCAAAACGGTCTGTGACTGTTCCTGGGCATTGGCAACATACCCGAAAACGCCCAGCAATGCGGCGGCTCCCACGCCTCCAACTGCCTGTCCTGCCTTCTGGGCAAAAGACAGGATGCTCATGAGGATGGCCTGGTTGGAAACACCGGTCTTCCATTCCCCATATACCATGGAATCGATCATGCACTGCCGGATCATGCTGCCGAACAATGCCACGCCGACGCCTTCCATGCACCAGCCAAAATACAGGCAGCCGATAAAACTGTCATGGGAAATGAAACGGACGCACTGGCCGATGACCACGATAAGGCAGGCGAGCATGGTGGTCCTGGCATTTCCCATCTTTTTCACCATGGCGACCATCAGGAGGATCGGGGCAAACCCGGTCACGGTGCTTAGTACGGAATAAGCGGACATCAAATTGACGTTATGAAGGTTATAGGTCAGGTAGTAAACCAGTGAGCTCCCCATCAAAGTACTGTAGATGCAGTACATCAGGTAGCAGGCGGCCACCAGCAGGCAGACTTTGTTGTGAAACAGGGCGGATAAAATGTCCCGGACCCCTGCTTTTTCCTTTTGAGCGGACGCTTCTACTGCTTCCACTGCCTGTGGCTGCGGCTCATCCAGCTCGTCCTGCTGCTCATAGCCTTTGGTACCCCACCAGGTAGCCAGGTATCCGATCGCGATCGCCGCGCCATAAATAATAGATACGATTTGGAATCCCAGGCGCAGGTTTCCCTGTCCCACTACTTTGACAAAAGGCAGCGTGACAGCCGGGATCAAAAGGTTGGCGATAATCGCGGAAAAGGACTGGTACTGCCCCAGTTTTGCCCTTTCCACCTGGTCATTTGTCAGGCGGGCCATCAGTGTAAACAAAGGAACCGAAACCGCGGTAGACCCCATCCCCTGGAGGATGTACGTCACGGCAATCCATACGATTTTCGCCGGACCCATCAGGTTCGGGACAAAATAGCTCAGGGCAAAACAGATGCCCGCCGGTACAGAGAACCAGCGAAGGAAGAACCTGCATTTTCCCTGCTTTGACTTCTTTTTATCCACCAGGATCCCCATCATCGGGTCATTGACGGCATCCCAGATCCGGGCAATCATGATGATGACGGCTGCCGCCGCCGGGCTGATGCCGATCACGTCCGTATAAAAATAAAGAAGAAATACAGCATTTACCAGCATCAGCACCATGTTCGCAAAATGCCCTGCCGCATAACATACTTTTACTTTCAATGGTAATTTCGCTTGTGCTTCCATTTCCCTCATCCCTCTCATTCCTCCTCCCGGGCTTTACAGGTCTCCGCTTTTTTCTTTTTCCAGGCTGCAAAAGCAGCGTCCTTTTCCTCCTGCATCCCGCGGCTGTCCGATTTTTTCCTCTCCCTGGTATCGTGGCTGTCCGCTTTTCCCTTATTCAGGGCATCAAAAGTGGCGGCTCTTTCTTTCTCCCTAGCTTCGCAGAGGGCTTCTTTTCCCTCTCCCCCGTCTTCGCGGGCAGCAGTTTTCGGCTTCTTTGCCGGGATCGCGATAATATAATCGCTGAATGCGACCACGATTCCCAGCGCTACCGCGGAATACACTGCCGTAATGACTTTGCCACTGGAAAGGGCAGATAACAAGACAATCGTGCCATCCGCGACTCCCATCAGCTTCGGGATGCTGATTTTATCCGCATAGCGGTTTAACAGCGTCGCCAGAAGCCCTGTCCCACCGGTGCTCCCATGTACCCGGAAAATGATCCCGGTCCCGGCTCCCAGCAGCAGACCGCCGATGATGCAGGCAGCCCACGGATTGGATACCGTTGTCATGGACGAAAAGAATGCCGTCATTTTAAATGCCACGGAACAAAATAAGATCCCGCATAAGGTTTTCAGGCACTCCTCTTTTGTCAGGATTTTAAACGCCAGGATATACATCGGGATATTGAACACCAGGTTTGAAACCCAAAGCTGGATATGGAATACGCTTTTGATGATGACAAAAAGGCCGCTGAGCCCGCCCGGCGCCATCCCAAAGCGGTCAAAAAACGCGGTAAAGGAAATTCCGACCATCAGGCAGCCGAGAAAAATAATAAAAATGTCGACTCCTATTTTTTTCTTTCGATCCATTCCTATGCACTATGCCCAGAGAAAAAGGGCACTCCCTCGCTTTCTGTATTTCTTACCAATCCATCTTTGCCCTATATTCTAATGGATTCTTATCCATAATTCAGCGTACATGTGATACACTATTGATGGCTAAATTGCTGTGCACTCTGCACAGTGTTGCAATAGTTCGTTTATCCTATGCCCCATAAGAGAAACGATGCCGCTATGGCGTTTTCACCCGTTACCGCTATGGTGTTTTCATCCGTTACCGCTATGGCATTTTCATCCGTTACCGCTATGGCGTTTTCACCCGCCAAATGGCCTGATACGATGTTAATCGGCGTAAATCTGCCTGGGCATGCTGTTTTGATTCAGGAACCAGTTTCGAATAACCGTTTCATCAGGAAGGATGGCTCTATCATGACAACGACAAATGACCTCTTGTCCATGCCGGCATTATCGGATTTAAAGCTGGTCGGCGGCTCCGCCGGATTAAACCGGCCCATGAAATGGGTCTATTCCATCCTGAGCCAACCTTTCAGCAACTGGGTCAATTTCGGAGATTTGATTTTTTATAACGCCGCGGGACGGGATACTTCTGAAACAATGCTGGTGCGTGCTGTGGAAGAGGCTGCCCACTGCCAGCTGGCCGGCATCATCTTCCTTTTGGACGAAGACCTGCTTCCCTCCCTTCCGCCATCGGTGGGAACGCGCGCGGATGAGCTGTCCTTCCCAGCCTTTACGCTGCCTATTACCAGCAGCATCAACAACATCCAGCATGACATCATCCTGCATATCATGTCGAATGAGAAGAAAATGGAAAAATCCACCGCTTTCTGGTCAGACCTGCTTTTTGGTGAAAAAAAGATTGGACGGGATGAGATCATGGGCGAGGCTTACTACAATGATATCAATCCCAAGATGTACTATGCCCTCTACCTGATCCAGTTCTGCAACCTGGCGGAATACTGCAGCCTGCCGGTGCAGCAGAAGCAGGTAAGCCATCCATCCAGTATTTTATCCGGCTTTTACAGCCGTGTCGATTTCCTGCTTTCCTACCATCTGGAAGAATATTGGTGCATCCGCCACCAGGAATCCTGCATCGCGATCCTGCCGGTATCCCTGGCACCGGACAATGACGCGCCCTTTATCCGGATTGCCCAGGAACTGGGGGCGCAGTACCCGGAGGCGCGGATCCGGATTTCCAAAGGCTCCCTGGTCACCGACCTGGCAAACATCAAAAAATCCTATCAGGAAGCACAGCGGGCAATCTATATCGAAAGCCTTTACCCGGAAGCTTTGCCTTTCATTGACTATTCCAAGCTGGGTTTCCAGCGGCTGCTTTATGAGATCAGTGACTTATCCCTGCTGAAAGAATACGTGGAAGATACCATCGGCCCGCTTCTTGCTTATGACCGGGAAAACCACAGCAGCTACTATCAGACCATGCTCTGTTATTATCGTAATTTTAAAAACATCGCCCAGACCGCAAAGCAGCTGAACTACCACCGCAATTCCATGATCCTGCGGATCAATAAAATCGAAACGATTCTCGGAAAAAGTTTTGACAGTATCGCGGATTTCTACAATATCTACGTGGCGCTGGAAATCCAGGAATACCTGCTGAAAATAAAAGAACTGACGAAACTGGCCGGCTCAGAGGAATAGCCACATGGGAACAAAAAAGGCACGCCTGGCCGCGTGCCTTAATTCTGTCCTTCCAATCCTGTATAGGCTTTCCACCCTTCTAATCCTGCATATACGTCTCCATCCATTTAATCCTGTATAGACGCCTCCATCCATTTAACCCTGTATAGACGCCTCCATCCCTCTAATCCTGCATATACACATTTATTACAAGCTGGTAACGGGGATTGTGATTCTTTATATCCTGAAATTCATAAACCCGCGCGACTTCTCCATAAAGGAATTTGCCGGCATCCATCAAATGGAATAAAACCTCGTTCTTACTTCTTGGAATATACCCCAATTTCTTTCCCTCCTGGTTTTTCACCAGGATCGCATGCCGGTCATAAGGGTTGTACGGTTCCAAGACCAGCTTGATTTTCTCTCCCACTTCCAGCGCATGGGCAAGATCCGGAAAGCCTTCCACATGGCTGCATCCCTCCACCTGGGTATTCATGAGCAGGATCTCCCTGGCAAATAAATCCGGACCGAGGGTTCCAAAATGCTGCATCTGCGTCATGGCATTGGCATCCGAAGTATATGTTGAAAGGTCCTCTTTTTCCTCTTCCATTGGGTTTTCCCTTCCCACCTGCCATTTCTTAAATCCAGAAACAGGACGCCTCATCCTTGCTGACCCGGCTGTTTTACCTGGCAGATGCATTCCCTTTTCCCAAACTGCAGCCTTTTCGGTCCGGAGCCAGGCAGCTTCATTCCCTGCTGATCCAGTCTCTTTACCTGGCAGATGCATTCATTTTTCCAATTTCTTCCTGCAGGATGCGCGTTAACTTCCCGATCGTTTCCTCTTCCTGCCGGATGGTTTCCTGCAGTTCTTCCTGTTTTTTCTTTACTTCTTCCGGTTGGTCCAGGAATTCTTTCATATTATAAGGGAACATTTTTTTGACCTGGTCAAGCTGCACCTTCAGGTTCCCTACTTTGGCACGAAGCTCGTCACGCATTTTCAAAAGGTCCTGATAGCTGACATTCTTTAAGTCTGCCTCTGCGACGCCACCCCCGAAAACCTCATCATAGATTTCCTGGAGTTTCACGATATTTCCATCCTGGTAAGCCTGTACCGCCTGGTTGAAAAGTTCTTTTTCCCTCTCTGTGGCATTCGGGTTCATATCCGGATGGAGTTTCTTGACGATTTTCCGGTACAGTTCCTTGATGTCCGGCTTCTTTCCTTGAGAGCCGCTGGCATCAGCGCCTTTTTCCGAAGAGCCGCCAACATTTCCGCCTCCGTCAGAATGATTATCTGTACCTATCCTCTTACGGATATCTCCATCTGCGCCTTCTCCCGTGCCGGTATTTCCACTTGTACCGTCTCCCCTTTGGGGGTCCTGCCCTGGTCCTTCGCCAGCCTGGGGACCGCCTTCCCGGGAACCGCCCATCCCGGCTGTCCCGGTACCATACTGCTCCTGCCACTGGCGCTCGTATTCCCACTGCTTTCTTTCCCGTTCCCGCTGCTCCCATTGCGCCTGGCGGGACCTGCGGTATTCCTCATCTACCTTCTGATGAAAACGCTGGTATTCTCTATGGACCTGACCATCCATTTTTTCCCGGGAAACGGTTTTCTCCCTGTTTATGGCAGCGCGGACGATTTCGATCTTCCTTTTCAGTTCCCTAACCTTAAGAAGCAGGTAATTCGCCTGGTTCTCATAATCTCCGATTTCCCGCGCATACCTTGCCTCCAGCTCCGGGCAGACATGATACCGGAGGTCATCCCGCTCGCCCAGAAGCGCCATAAGTTCTTCCCGCAGCTTGCGGATTTCTTCTCTTAAATTGCCGCAAAGATCCAAATAAACCAGTTCATCCATAAGCCCGCATCCTGCCATGAAAAGAAGATCCTTCGAGTATTCACTCGAAGGGCCTTCTACGTCTTAACTGTATTTCATAAGTTTCTTTTGACCGATGGCTTCTCCTCAATAATCTTCCCACTCCTCGTCATCGATGAACCCGTCATAGGCATCGTCTTCATCCTCGAAGTCATCCTTATTGTCCTCGTAATACTGCTCGATATCGTAATCATCCGGGTCATGGGAGACTTCTTCCTGGGAACTGTTATTGGAACTGCTGCCAGTACCCGTTCTCGCATTGCTGTTCATCCGGAGCCCCTTGTTCCTGGTGGATTCGCTCGTCTGGGTACCTGTCGTGCTGCCGTCTGTCGAAGTGCTGTCTGTCACAGTACTGCCTGTGCCAGTGCCGTCTGCTGGGCTTCCGTCCGATGTACTGCCATCCGCCGCATCACTGCTGGAACCATCCGTCTGGGAATCGGAGGCTTTCTCCTTCATTTCCTCCCGTCTTCTTTCAACACTATCCATATGGTTAATAAAATAATTGTCTACCATACGCTGAACATTAGGAAAGCCAGACAGCATCACATTTTCAAGACTAAGGTCACTTTTGTGACTTACCGTATCAACATTTCCTGCCTTGGCATTTTCTGGCGGGCCTGCGGCAAATCCCAGGATCTTTCCGTCCTTTATCCTGAATATGACATGGCTGCTCACTTCCTTCAAGGTGGACAGATCTGCATCTTTGATCGTCTCATACCATATGTGGATGACTTCCTCCATCTGTGGGGAATCTAGTCTTATAGAGAAACTATCACTGTCAAACAAATAATTATAATAAACATCTGCCACAGGATAACTTTGAATGTCGCGGTAGTCATAATAAACATCCACATCAAAGGATCCGTCCTCATTTTCTTTCTGATCTCCGATCCTGTAGGTGATATTCTTGTTATTTTCCAGAAGCAGTTCCCGGAAGGGAGAGAAGGAGAGATAAGGCTTCTCCAAAGATTTCAGATAACTCCAGCCGCGCCCGTCTTGCTCATATTCCCCCATGTCCTCCAAGTCTTCGTCCGTTGCTGAAGTGTCAAAATATTTCTCCATCTCATCAAAATCCAGAGAAACCATGGCGCTGTTAAACCCGGCGATCAAGTCCCGCCGTTCCTTTTCATCAGCTTGTTTTTGGTTATCTATTGATGCTGTGCGAACGATAAAGCTTGTTAGTATAAGCATTATCGCTATAAAAGCAGCTATTATTAAAGCTGCAATTCCCCAGGGCACCTTCTTTTTCGATCCCCTGGAACCAGCCGCCCCTCCGGAAGCTTTATCATAGCCGTAGCCAAAATAGGAGTCCTTCTTCTCTCCCTTCTCCTGTTCGTTTGAAGGGTATTTGCTCCCGTCCCAGTCTTCTTCTGTCGCCATTGGGATATGGTCTCGGTCATCCATAACTTATCGCTTCCTGTCTA
>CADBRV010000121.1 GCA_902797185.1 uncultured Lachnospiraceae bacterium | reverse complement strand
TGTTTTATATATGGCGGAGTAGCTCAGCTGGCTAGAGCATACGGTTCATACCCGTAGTGTCGAGAGTTCGAGTCTCCCCTCCGCTACGATTTCAAGCCTTGGAGAAATTCTCCAAGGCTTTTTTCGTACCGTGAAAAACAAAAAAACAGGATAAGGGACTGCCTTGGCATCTGCCCTTATCCTGACATTTATTCATATCCCGCAGTTTTTCGATTACTTGTATGCTTCTCCCTTTTCCAGCTGGTTATGCAGGTGCATGAGATGGGCCAAATCCTTCTCTCCCACTGCTTCCCGTCCGGAAAAATAATATTTTGCGGGGAAGCGCTCCAGCATCTCCTGATAGGAAGAAAAGAAAATAGCCCCGCAGCCCGGTGCATCCAGCGGGAGGTGCAGCAGGTCCGCTATCCTGCGCACGGTGCCCGGCGCCCCGTCAATCATCTCGATCTCAGGATGCCCCATTTTATCCAGCATTTCCCGTAATACGGGCCTGAAATAATTAAAATGCGTGCATCCCAGCACGATAGAGGAAACCTGTCCCAAATCGAAGGGCGCAAGCTGGCTGGCAATATAATCCTTCACCGCCCGGGAATCAAATTCTTCCCGTTCCGCGAAAGTCACAAATCGGGACATCGCTAGAAGGTCTGTCCGCTCCTCGCCATGCTCTTTTTTCAAAAGGTCCCGCAATTTCTGCTCCCTGAGGGTGACCTTCGTGGCCATGACCAGAACCCGCTTGGAACCTTCTTCCTCCAAAGCCGGTTTTACGGCAGGCTCCATGGCAACAATCGGGAGGGAATATTTTTCCCGCAGCCTTTTTGCGGCCACCGCGCTTGCCGTGTTGCAGGCAATGACGATCCCTTCTGCCCCCTGCTGCACGAGGAAACGGGTAATTTCGTCCGCATAAGAATAAATCTGTGCTTCCGTCTTCTCACCATAAGGCACATGGTCCTCATCCGCATAAAATATATATTCCGCATCCGACAAATGGCGGAAGGCTTCATGAAGCACGCTGAGCCCTCCGATGCCGGAGTCAAAAATACCAATTTTCATCTTTATGACACCCGCTTATAATTATGGTATACTTATCCTTGCTTATTTAAAAGCCTCTAACTGTTTACATTATGGTGTTTTCCCGCACAAGGCTTTGGTTTCATCAAATCGTTTCTAGTTAAGTTAGTAAAAAGCCCTTTTATTACGACAAGCCTTTTCATTATTAATTATCGTAAAGCCTTTTTATGAATGAAAAGCCTTTGATACAATGTTTCAATGTGAAGCAGTTTTTTAAGCTTTAAAACATGCCTATTATACGCTGAAAACAGCCTTTTGTCATTTTCCCGGAAAAGGAGACAGATAAAGTGAGAAAAAAACAAGGACAGCCGCAAGGGTATAAGAAAAAAGCATCCCCAATCTATGCCATCCTGGTCATTATACTGCTGTGCATTATCGCTTTCTGCCTGTACAAGCTGGTACCATATTACTGGAATAACCACAAATCAAACCAGCAGTACAGCCAGCTTTCTTCTGAATATGTCAAAACGGCATCTGCAGACGCGCAGGAAAACGCCGGCAGCGAAAACAGCACGTCAGCAAGCGGGGATAGCGAAGCCTATAAATCCGTATCCATTGACTTTGACTCCCTCCAGGCGATTAACCCGGACATCAAGGCATGGCTGCGTTTTGACAACCTGGATACAATCCCTATCGACTACCCTGTGCTTTACAATGGGAACAATGATGCTTATATCCGTACGGATATATATGGGAAATACAGCATTAACGGGAGCCTGTTCATAGAAGAACTGAATAACCCGGACTTCGACAGCACCACCGACATGAGCAAGATCATCTATGGCCATAACATGGACAGCGGGGTCATGTTCGGGTCCCTGCGGAAATACAGGACGGAGGACATCTACAAAGAGAACCAGTACTTTACAATCTATACTCCCCAGACTGATTACCGGTACCATATCTTTTCCTACTTTAAGACGACTACTGGAAGCTTTGTATACCAGACCGGTTTTACCTCCGGCAGCCAGGAGTACCAGCATTATATCGACCAGCTGTGCTCTAATTCCATGATCCAGACCGGCATCACGCCTGCCTCAGACCAGCCCATCGTACTGCTTTCCACCTGCGTGGTCCATAATACGGACATCCGGTTTGTACTCTGCGGCGTACTGGAAGAAACTACGCCCCACACGAATGAAAGAGCTTAAAAACTTTAACCCAGCTATGGGGCGGGACCTTTCCGGGACCCCGCCCCATTTTTTGTTTAAACCCAAGCCATCCTCTTGCGATTTTTTGTTTAAACTCAAGCTATCGATTGTGTCAATAATCTTTCGCAAATTCATTTCCTGCCGCCGGCAGTTCGTGGTTACCCGATTTCTGTTTGTGCTTCTGCCTGACG
>CADBRV010000120.1 GCA_902797185.1 uncultured Lachnospiraceae bacterium | reverse complement strand
GCTTTCTTATTTCAGTTTCAGCCCGTCATGGTAAGCTTTCCCTACTACCGGGCCGATTGCGCGGTAACTGAGGGTGGAGATATCAAACATGATCGGCTTCATCTTATCCAGGTCTACCTTGCCATCGGTCAGGATGCTTTCATCCGCCTGCTCGCCGACGATCTTTCCTACCAGGATCCCGGTTTCATCATCCCAGCTTTTTACTTCGCATTCCAAGGTCAGCGGATATTCTTCGATGATCGGCGCGTTGACGTGGGCGCTTTTATGGACATGGCAGCCTGCCTGTTCGATTTTATTGGCTTTAAAGCCGGTCTCCACTCCAAAATAATCGGAAATTACGACCGTATCCACCGTACCCATCGCTACCGTAAAAGCGCCAGTCCTCTTAATATTGTCCGTCGTCTTATGCTTTGCCAAAAATAACGTAATCTCGCCATAATCGGACTGGATGCCCCAGGCCGCATTCATGGCATTGGGCGTACCGTCTTCCTTATATGTCCCGATGATAAAGACACCTTCCGGTGTAATGACGGGTATTTTGGTTGATAATTCCATTGCGTACCTCTCTCTTTCAAAATCTTGATTTATTATCATGCCGGCTTGTCCGCTAGGAACGGCCTCCTCCTAAAGCCCTGGAAGATACGTTAAAATTGCAATCCCCCTATTTGAGGCAAGCTTCTCGGGCGCTTTTTACCTTCCTTTTTTTCTGCCTATCCTACGATCCGGCTTGGTCCCTGTCTAACCGCCGTGCCGCTATTTCTTCCTAATGCCTGTCAAAGAAATCGATGATCCCGTTTTCCACTTCATCCTGGATGTCCTTGTAATTGTGGACTTCGTGGCGGTAGCCGCCATAAACCTTGGTGGTGATGTCATGCCCGGTATCTGCCAGCCAGTTGGTGCACTCGTATAAGCCTGACGCATAGGTACCAAACGGGTCCTGGTCGCCGCCGATGGAGTAAATTGGAAGTTCCTTCGGCACTTTCTGTGCCCACTCTTTGCCTTTTACATCATCGATCATCTCAATAAAATACAGCATTGCCTGGTTGGTGGTCGGCTTGGTAAACGCGTCAAAGGGGTCATTGGCATGGTCGTACTGCACCTGCTCGTCGCTGCAGATCCATTCATTCCCGTACTTGATCTCGCCACAGCGCTCTCCCATCCAGCCCATGAAATCGGCTGCTGCCTGGGCATTGGACTCTTTTACCTGGCCGCTCTTGACCAGGTCTTCGTATGCCTTTCTTCCCTCTTCGGTGGGAAAATCGCCGCAGGTGCCGCAGATTGTGGCTGCCTTCAAGTCTTTTCCGTAACGCGCCATATACTGCCTGGTGATGACGGAACCCATGCTGTGCCCGAACATGTAATAAGGTACATCCGGGAATTCTTCCGCCACGATGTCATGGAGCTGTTTTTCATCCTTGACCATAGTCTCAAATCCGGCATCTCCCCAGTCACCCCAGGAATCATTCACCATTGCCGTCTTGCCATGACCCACGTGGTCATCTGCCGCCACGACATAACCGGCTTCTACAAAATGCGCGGTCATATGCAGGTAACGGCGGCTGTGTTCCCCGAAACCGTGTATGAGCTGGATCACTCCTTTTGGCTTTACTGCCGGGACATAAATCCAGTACTGCACCATGTCACGCCCGTTGACGGATGAAAAGCTGTCTTCAAATAACATAACGAAAACCACTCCTATCTCTTATATATTTTTCAGAATATGATAGATAAATTATGGCATAGTCTGTCATTATTTGCAAAATTATTAAATAGATAAGGGACCTTCTGTACAATATGTACAGGAGATCTCCTGGATTTTATAAATATACAGAATTCAACAAGTCCCTTACCATGTACTTGCCACATCGCCCTCTGTCATCGCCTGGCAAGGCGGTGACGCAGGCCGTGCCCTCACGCGAAGCGTGATCTTTCATGGCGCGGCTCTCCTTCAGGGCGATTTGGAATGTCAGGTTTCGGTATAAAGAACATGCTTTTTCTAATTCCGATCAAGCATCCTTTCCAATACTTCCCCGATATCCCCATCGATGCAGATGCTCCGCATACGGATCTTCTTCGGACAGAACGCTTCTCCGTAATTCAGGCAGGCATAGGTGGCATCCCGGTTGGAAAGCACCATCTGCCAGAACGGATATTTCACAATCACAGGCGTATTTGCCCCAACGCCCAGCTCCAGGTATAAAACATTGCCTTTTTTATGCTCCTGCAGGTACTGGTAGTAACGGTCTGACGCATCTTTCCAGCCTTCGTCTTCCACAAAGGAGTCATCGGAACGCAGGTTCATCACCACGTCGCTCCCATCATCGGGGCATTTGGGGATTAATTCCGTAGGAATCCTCATTGCCAGCTTCCGGTCTTCCGGCACGCTGAAAATGCCATCCGCGTCTCGGACAAAGCCTTGCGCCTCCATGGCTTTTTCCACCCATTCCTCATTGTCGTAAGTCTTTCGGTTGGAAGGGTCCGCGCTCTGGAACAGCCCGTAATCTCCCTGCGTATAAAAGAGCCTGGATTTATCAAAGCCCGCCTTTTGAAACATATGGTCCACATTTGTCGTGATGACAAAATAATCCTTGCCTGACAGGACTTTCAGCAGGTTCTGATAGACCGGCTTCGGGGCGTCGACGTAGCGGTTAAAGTAAATATACCTTGCCCACCATGCCCACTGGGTCTCCTTATCCGGAAAAGGATAAAAACCGCCGGAGTACATTTCCGTAATTCCGAATTTTTTCTCAAAGTCAAAGAAGTATTTCTCAAACCGTTCCCCGCTGTAGGTAAACCCCGCGGAGGTGGACAAGCCCGCGCCTGCCCCCACCACGACGGCATCCGCGGTCCGAATTTTCTCAGCCAGGCGCTCCGCCTCTTCTTCCTTTATGCCTTTTCCCACTCCTTCAAAATCCATCTGGCCGCCCAGCCCCCTGACCGCCATGATGCCTTCTTGGATGGTTTCACGATATCCGTCATGATAAATGATTTTCTTCATCCTTTTCCAATCCTTTCCCTTGCTTTATCGATCTCGGATTGTACCATCGATCCGGTCCATAAATACACCGCGTCCTGCATTCGTTCAGCCCTGGCACACAAGAACACCGCCTGCTTCCTGTTATTGCTGTGCTTCCTGTTTCAGCTGCACCTCCTGCTTCAGCTTTTCTCGGTCGATATTGGCGCCGCTGTATTCGCAGTCATCCAATTTGTCCTCCGGCAGGAAGCATACCCTCCGCTGTTTTTCTACCAGCTTCTTCACGAAACCGTTCGCCGGCTGCCGCAGGAGCTCCCTTGGCGTGCCGTACTGCTGGATTTCCCCATGGTCCATTACCAGGACCTTCGTCCCCAGCTTCAGCGCTTCCTCGATATCATGGGTCACAAACAGGATCGTAATGCCGGTTTTCTGGTGGATGCCCTTCAGCTCGTCCTGCAGCTGCCCCCTGGTAATGGCATCTACAGCTCCAAAGGGCTCGTCCATCAGCAGGATGTCCGGGGAAGCTGCCAATGCCCTGGCAATGCCTACCCTCTGCTGCTGCCCGCCGGAAAGTTCGGAGGGGTAGCGTCCCTTCATAGACGGGTCAAGGCCGATGATTTTCATCCATTTATCCACCGCCTGCTCCGTCCTGTCCCGGTCTTTTTTATTCCAAAGGCTCGGTACATAGGAAATATTCTGTTCTACCGTCATATTGGGAAACAGGACGCTGCCCTGGATGGCATAACCGATGCTCCGGCGCAGCTGGATCATGTCTTTCTTTTTTATATTTTCCCCGTCCACCAGCACGTCCCCGCTGGTGGGTTCGTTTAAGCCGTTTACCATCTTCAGCACCGTGGTCTTACCGCAGCCGGAAGAACCAATGGTCGTGACAAACTCGCCTTTTTCAATGGAAAGGGAAAAATCCGGGACAACGACGGTGTCTCCATATGCTTTTTTAATATGACGAAATTCGATTGCTACAGCCATCTTTATCAACTCCTATCTGGAATCCGCCAGCCACCCTCTCGTTATGTCCGATGGATTTCTGGCTTCATCCGGAAATTTCCGTTTATCCTCTGGAAATCCCTGCCTTTTTGCCTCGTCTTAACCGTCTATTACTTCAGCAGCCCTTTTTCTTCCAGAAATGCTTTTGCCACATCGGCGGGCTCTTTCTTTTCCGTCTCTACTTCATAATTCATCTGCTGCATATCCTTCTCCGTAAGGATGTCATTAAATTTCTGGAGGGCTTTATCCAGCTCCGGATATTCTTTCAGCGTTTCCTGCCTTACGACAAGCCCGCACTGGTAAGAAGGATACATCTGCTTGTCATCTTCCAGCACCGTCACATCCGACTGGGCCAGCTGGCCGTCCGTCGTGTTAATCGGCATGATGTCAATCTTGCCGCTGTTGATGGCCTGGTACTTTAACCCCATGTCCATGTCATTGGTGGACTTGAAGGAAAGGCCATACGTGCTGCAGAGCTTGTCATACCCGTCTTCCCTCTCAAAGAAATCATACTCCGCCCCGAATACCAGCTGGCCGTTCATCTTCTGGAGGTCGGAATACGTTTTCAAACCGTACTGGCCGGCGATCTCCTTGCGGACCGCGATCCCGAACGTATCATTAAAGCCCAGCATCACGTCCCAGGTCAGCCCCAGTTTGTCCTGGTACTGTTCCTGCAGCTCGTCAAACTGGTCTTCCGAATAAAGGCCGTCATTTTTCAGCACCATGTTCCAGCCGGTGCCGGTGTATTCCGGATACAGGTCAAACTCCCCGTTTTCCATAGCCGGCTCAATATTGGAAGTACCTCCGCCAACTCCCTGGGTAAGCTCTACCTTAAGGTCCGTATCCTGCTCAATCACATCCTTGAGCATCTCTCCTAAAATGTACTGCTCCGTCATGGGTTTGGTGGCGATATGGATAACTTTCTGTTTTGGCTTTGGAAAGGCAACGCCAGCCACCAGGCATCCTACCAGGATGAGGGCGATGACCGCCATGGTGCGGTTCTGCTTCTTCGCTTTTTTCCCATGCTTCCTCATCCGCTTTTCCACAAAGCCCAGGATGAAATCCACCAGCAGCGCCAAAACAGCGATCAGAAGGCTGCCCGCCACTGTCATGGCCGCGTTATTGGTGGTAATGCCACGGTAAATTGCGACGCCCAGGCCGCCGGCGCCGATGAAGGAAGCGATACCGGCGAGGGCGATGGTCATGGTCACCATGCTGCGGATGCCGGAAAGGATCACCGGCATGGCAAGGGGAAGCTGTACCCGGAAAAGGGTCTGCCATTTCGTGCTGCCCATCCCTTTGGCTGCTTCCAGGATCGCCGGGTCCACATTCGTCATGCCGGTATAGGTATTCCTTACCATCGGCAGCAGCGCGTAAATCGTAAGCGCGATGACAGCGGTCGTATTCCCGATCCCGGAAAAGGGAATCAAAAAGCCCAGCATGGAAATGGAAGGGATCGTATAGAGGAAATTGATCACGCCCAGAGTGGGTTTCGCGCTTCTTTGGTACTCGCTGATCAAAATGCCGACAATCCCGCCAAAAAGGATGGCGATGATGATCGCCGCTAATGAAATTTCAATATGCTGCAGCAGGAGTTTTCCGAAAAAGCCCCATTGGGTTGTCAGCAGCACCCATACATCCTTCAGCATCTCATTCTCCTCTCCTTACAATCGCTTTCACCGGGCAGTTTTCAAAGCAGAGCCCGCAGTGCAGGCAGTGCTCCTGCTGGATCCGGTAGGGCTTTCCTTTGGTAATACACTGCTGGGGACATCCCCGCAGGCATTTCCCGCATCCGATGCAGGCATCTGTGATCTGAAAGCCTCTTCCCACCAAGGAACCATGGCGGGCAGGTCCTGCCTCCTCCCCGACCCTTACGGCAGCACCTTCATCCGGGCTGCCATCCGAAGCTTCCGCTTTTTGAGAAACCTTGACGCTACCTGCTGCGGAAACCTGGCCAGTGCTTGTTTCAGAAGCTTGTGCAGCCCCTTCTCCCCAGCAGAAGCTTTCCCGGTAAATCGGGCTGGTCCCGAGGTCGAAAAATTCCAGTTCCCCGCTATCGATGCAGAAGGGCTCCAGGATATAACGGCTCTCGCCCGGATAGACATCCTTCATGGACGGGTTCTCCTCAAAAATACGGTCGATCCAGGTTTTCTGGTCCGCAAGCTTCTTTGCTTTCCCGGTGAGCCTTACCATCTGGAACTGGGGGTTAAGGCCCGTGACCGCGACCTGCGGGTTGTTTTCCAGCTGCCGGTAGAAGTCTTTGCCCCTTCCGGTGCAGAAATAAAGCTTTCCGTCTTCCACGATCATGACATCGATGATCCGGACCTGCGGCTTTCCGCTTTCATCTACTGTGGCAAATGCCACGTCCTTGATTTTCCTTAATATTGCAAGACATCCCTGTGCGTCCATGATCCGATTCTCCTTTGCATTTTAAAAACTGGGCAAGTCCTGACAGGAGGATGCCTCTTTGCTATGTGAGATGCAGGCTTTCCATTTACGAAAAAAGCCGTCCTGCATTTACTGTATCGTCCCTTGATAGTTGTAATATATATTATTACATCTAAAATGTCAACGGGTTTTCTTCCTTTCTTTCCATTTTTTGAAAACGCCTTTCTTAATAATAGTTTTTCCCCAGGATATCCTTTTGTTATTCTGCTTTTCCACCAGGATGTCCTTTTCCTGTT
>CADBRV010000119.1 GCA_902797185.1 uncultured Lachnospiraceae bacterium | reverse complement strand
GCGCTGGAGCACCAGCACAAGGAAATGGACATCATCGATATTGCCCAGATCAAGACGGTAGAGCAGGAAAATGGCACAGAGGATGCGTCTGAGGATTGATTGTTAGCATAGAAGTATGTTAAGATTCAATTGTTTGAAATATATCATGGATGTTTGATGCGGAAGCCATGCCATCAAAACGCGCCTGTGGTGCGGGCATAGCCTGCGACATCGCCTTCCAGGTGATATCATTAGGGAAAAGGAGGCCACGCCATAACAGTTCGCACTTCGTGCGAAGGCGTGGCCTGCGTCATCACCTTCCAGGTGATGACATTTATAAGAGGAATGAGGTAAATATGGGCAATATTGCAATTCTGACAGACAGCAATGCCGGATTGTCCCAGGAGGAAGCGAAAAAGCTTGGCGTTTATGTGGTCCCCATGCCTTTCTATATAAATGGAGAACTTTATTACGAAGGGATCAACCTCTCGCAGGACCAGTTTTTTGAGAAACTGCTGGGGGATGCGGACATTTCCACATCTACTCCCGCGGTAGCGGATACTACCGATACATGGGACAAACTGCTGAAAGATTATGAATCAGTGGTTTATATCCCCATGTCTAGCGGCCTGTCCAGTTCCTGCGCAACAGCCCAGATGCTTTCACAGGATTACGATGGAAGGGTGCAGGTAGTAAATAACCAGCGGATTTCTGTTACCCAAAGGCGTTCCATCCTGGATGCCATCGCACTGCGGGATGCAGGAAAGAATGCGGCCGAGATCAAGGAGATCCTGGAAAAGACCAAATTTGATTCCAGCATCTATATTACAGTTGCTACCTTGAAATACCTAAGGAAAGGCGGGCGCCTTACCCCTGCGGTAGCTGCCATCGGCTCCCTCCTGCGTATTAAGCCTGTGCTTCAGATCCAGGGGGAAAAGCTGGATACCTTTGGCATGGCCAGGACCATGAAACAGGCGAAGGCAGAGATGCTCAGCGCGGTAATGGAAGATGCGAAGAACCGCTTCCATGACCCGGAAGGGAATGACTGCTATTTCGATATGTCATATACCCATGACCCGGGTCCTGTACAGGAATATTATAAGGAAGTAAAAGCGGCTCATCCGAATTACGAGATCCATATTGATCCGCTTTCCTTAAGCATTTCCTGCCATATCGGGCCGGGTGCTTTGGCTATCACCTGTACGAAGAAGCTCCGCCTGGAAGACTGGGTTTAAAAAGCCCGTTCCTCTTGGGACAGGCTTCCCGGAAGATGTTTATATAAGCATAAGGAAAGGCTGTGAAGAAAGAATGGCATCCATGCCATTTTCCTTCACAGCCTTTTTGTCATTTTTCATTTTTCCACATCAAAGCCAGGTACCAGGAAGAACTCCTTTCGGGAGGTCCGGAAGAATACCAGGTATTCCTCCCTGCCTGCAAAGAAGGCATTTTTCAGTGTTCCCGCTGTGTCCTGCACATTGCAATCCGATGAATATCAGATTTCCCTGGCTATACGGAAGATATCAAGGATCATTTGCGCTACGTCGTCCGACGAGATATATTTTTCATTCTGCAGCCAATCGGAATATAACGCTGTCAGCCCGTTTACGATAAAAGTGCAAAGCAAAGTAAAGTGTTCCTGCATTTTGGCATTTACCATGGAAAAATCCCTGTTGTAATATTCCAACTGCTGCTCTTTCCATAAAACTGTAAATTTTTCTTCCATATCCCCGTATTTTACAACAGCGAAAAAGGCATCCCGGTTCTCCTCCAGGAATTTGGTATACTTGTTTACCTTTTCCAGAATTTCCTGGTCGCTCATCCTCTGGTAAAGGATCGGGATTTCTTCGACAAATTCGTCTACCATTTCATCCATCAGGTCCTGTACGTCCTGGTAGTAGGCATAAAAAGTAGAACGGTTCAGCCCTGCGGTTTTGCAGAGCAGGGTAACGGAAATTTTATCCAAAGGCCGCTCTTTCAGCAGTTTGATCAGCGAATTTTTCAAAATAGCTTTGCTAAGTAAAATCTTCTGGTTCTGCATAAAATTTTCCTTATCTCTTTATTCCCAATGTGCCCTTTTTTATCGTAAGGAGGGACCCGCTTCAGCGGGAGGATCCCAGTGTTTTCTATTTTAAACAAAGCAGGTGGGAAAATCAATGAAGGGCAGGAGACAGTGACAGGGCATTTTCTGACGGAAACAGAAAGCTTGTACAATTTGTCCCATCAGAAAGGCTGATTGTGTCGTTTTTTGAGTCACATTGCAAAAATGTGTTGATTGTTTGAGACCTCGAATTTCCATACAATAAAGCCAGATTCAAGAAAGGAAGGAGCCAAAAGGGCGCGCAGGAATGCAGCGGAAGGCTTCTCCAAATAAAGATAAAAAAGGAGGCACAATCACATGAATGTAAATTTGAAAGAAACATATGGCCTTTATATTGACGGCAAATTTGTACCGGCTTCTGACGGCGCAACATTTGAAACCACCAACCCCGCAAACGGCGAGCATCTTGCATACTGTGCAGAAGCTACAAAAGAAGATGTAGACAAAGCAGTAAATGCCGCATGGAAAGCATTCCCGGCATGGAAAGCAGTTGAGCCGGCAGAGCGCGCAAAGATCCTGCTGAAAATCGCGGACATCATTGATGAGAACAAAGAACTCCTTGCTACAGTAGAAACCCTGGACAACGGCAAGCCGATCCGTGAGACCCTGGCAATCGATGTCCCGTATTCCGCAGACCACTTCCGTTATTTCGCAGGCTGTATCCGTGCAGAAGAAGGTTCTGCTTCCGTCCTGGACGGCGGGTTCCTGAGCCTGATCCTCCGCGAGCCGATCGGCGTTGTAGGCCAGATCGTTCCTTGGAACTTCCCGTTCCTGATGGCAGCATGGAAGCTGGCACCGGTACTGGCAGCAGGTGACTGCGTCGTTATCAAGTCTTCCTCCAGCACCCCGCTTTCCCTGCTTGTCCTGATGGAACTGATCGGGGACGTCGTACCGGCAGGCGTGATCAACGTCATCACTGGCAAGGGCTCCAAATCCGGACAGTACATCCTCGACCATCCGGGATTCCGCAAACTGGCCTTCACCGGTTCTACCGAAGTCGGCCTGAACGTAGCAAGGGCAGCAGCAGACAAGCTGATCCCGTCTACCTTGGAACTGGGCGGCAAGAGTGCCAACATCTTCTTCGATGACTGCGATATGGAGCAGGCAATCGATGGCGCACAGCTGGGCATCCTGTTCAACCAGGGGCAGGTTTGCTGCGCAGGTTCCAGGATCTTTGTACAGGAAGGCATCTATGATGAATTCGTTGGCAAGCTGGTTGACCAGTTCAACAAGGTTACGATCGGCGACCCGCTGGATCCGAATACACAGCTTGGCGCACAGATCAACAAAGCACAGCAGAAGAAGGTAGCTGGTTACATCGAGCTGGCAAAACAGGAAGGAGCTACCATCGCCTGCGGCGGCGAACCGTATACCGAAGGCGACTGTGCTAAGGGCGTATTCTTCAAGCCGACTTTGATCACCAACGCAACCAACGACATGCGTGTCGCACAGGAAGAAATCTTCGGGCCGGTAGCAGTTGTCATCAAGTTCAAGACCGAAGACGAAGTTGTTGCCATGGCAAATGATTCCCAGTATGGCCTTGGCGGAGCAGTTTGGACCAAGAACATCAACAAAGCAATCCGTGTAGCACGGAATGTAGAGACAGGACGTATGTGGGTGAACACCTACAACCAGATCCCGGCTGGCTGCCCCTTCGGCGGTTACAAGAAATCCGGTATCGGTCGTGAGACCCACAAGGTCATCCTCGAGCACTATACGCAGCAGAAGAATATCCTGATCAATCTCAGTGAGGCACCTTCCGGGTTCTATCCTACAAAATAAATGCTGGGCATGTTCACCCTTAAGCATTGCTCCAGCGGGAAGGTGTGCAATGTGATTGGGCTGTAAACAAGTCACGGAAAAAAGCAGTCCTGTTTATCTTCAAGGTAAGCAGGTACTGCTTTTTTTCTGTTGCAGTTTATCATCATTATGCAGGTCAAGTGGAACAGTGCTTTGGAAAAGCGATTGCTGGCTTTTCCAAAGCACCGTTCCACTTGAATGGTATCTTTTTTATGGCAAATACCTTTCCATTTCTGTTTTTTCTGGGATGAAAAAGTATTGTCAGACCTACAGGATTGGCTGCAGAAACCGTTTTCCATAGGAAATTTCAGTCCGGAGAATAAATTAGAGTTAACGAATAATACTTTCATATAATTAATATCCGCTCTGGTTATTTTTCACGCTTTGGTATACAATAAAGCAATCTGTAAAGAATAAGGATTGGAACATGATACGGAAAAACGACATTAAACTGATAGGGGGGCTCCTGATTGTGGGCGTGGTGCTGATCCTGGTGGTCTTTTTTACCAGGCACAGCGGCGCGACAGCAGTGGTCACAGTGGATGGGGAAGAGACAGCATCTTTTCCCTTGTCCCAGGATACGGAATATGTCATCCATGGGTATAACGGCGGTACGAACGACCTTACGATAAAAGACGGGGCCGCGTATCTTACTGACGCGGACTGTCCGGACAAGCTCTGCGTCAAGATGGGGAAGATCCGTTATGACGGGGAAAGCATCGTATGCCTCCCCCATAAAGTCGTCATCAAAATCGAAGGCGGGAAGAAAGCTTCCTACAGCACTTCTTCGGACGCGGTGAAAATTGACGCCGAGACCGGCGGCGTAGATGGAGGGTCGGGAGATTGAAATCAAAACGGGTAGCTATACTGGGGCTGTTAGTCGCCCTGGCCATGGTTTTAAGTTACGTGGAGAGCCTGGTACCGGTCTTTATCGCTGTGCCGGGCGTAAAGCTGGGCCTTACAAACCTGGTCGTCATCATTGCGTTCCAGGTCCTTACGGCAAAGGACGCGTTTTTTATTAATGTGGTCCGGATTTTCCTGGTGGCATTCACATTTGGAAATTTCTTTTCTTTGATGTACTCCCTTGCCGGAGGGCTTTTGAGCTACCTTGTTATGTACCTGCTGCTGCGGTCTAAGAAATTCAGCATCGTGGGAGTCAGCACGGCCGGCGGCGTAGCGCATAACTTCGGCCAGATCCTGGTGGCCATGTTTGTGCTTAATACTTCCCAGCTGATTTATTATTTTCCGGTGCTCTGCATTTCCGGCGTGGCAGCCGGCGTCGTTATCGGCCTATTGGGAGGCGAGATTGCCAGGAGGCTGCCGAAGGTATCAGTTTAAATTTTTGACTGGTGGAACAAGAAGGGCCTTCCTGGAGGAGCGTACGGAGACCTCCGTCCGTTTTTCTATCAGCCTTGTATCCCTGATAAAAAGAAGGGCAGCCGGAGCTGCCCTGTAAAAAGAAACACCAATATATAAGAAGCCCGCCCGGCTGCGATGCAGCAAGGCGGGTTATATTTTGTAAACAAGTCAGGTGAAGATATGGATTACAGGTTGTTCTGCTGTTCCTTTACCTGCTGGAGGCGCATAGCGCGGACTTTCAAAGGAAGGCCGAACAGGGTGATGAACCCTTCTGCGTCATGGTGGTCATAAAGGTCGCCGGTGGTAAAGCTTGCCAGGGACTCGCTGTACAGGGAGTACGGGGAAGTAGAACCTGCACGGATGATGTTGCCCTTGTAAAGCTTGAACTTGACGGTACCGGTTACATATTTCTGGGTGGATACCACAAATGCCTGCAGTGCTTCACGGAGCGGGGTGAACCATTTTCCTTCGTAAATAACTTGTGCGTATTTGTTGGCGATATTCTTCTTTACTTCCATGGTGGCACGGTCCAGGATCAGCTCTTCCAGCTGCTGGTGTGCTGCCATCAGGATGGTCCCGCCAGGAGTTTCATATACGCCACGGCTCTTCATGCCTACGACACGGTTTTCTACGATATCGACGATGCCGATGCCGTGCTTGCCACCCAAAACGTTGAGCTTACGGATGATGTCAGAAACCTTCATCTCTTCTCCGTTGATGCTCTTGGGCACGCCGCCTTCAAAGGTCATGGTGACATATTCCGGCTTGTCCGGTGCTTTCTCCGGAGTTACGCCCAGGACCAGCAGGTGGTCATAGTTGGGCTCGTTTGCCGGGTTTTCCAGCTCCAACCCTTCGTGGCTGATATGCCACAGGTTCCGGTCACGGGAGTAGGAGCTGTCAGCGGAAAACGGAAGGTCGATGCCGTGTGCCTTGCAGTAAGCGATTTCATCATCCCTGGATTTCATTTTCCAGGTATCGTTGCAGCGCCACGGGGCGATGATCTTGATATCCGGTGCCAGTGCCTTGATGCCCAGTTCAAAACGTACCTGGTCGTTGCCTTTGCCGGTAGCGCCGTGGCAGATCGCGACAGCGCCTTCTTTCCTGGCTACTTCCACCAGTTTCTTTGCAATCAGAGGCCTTGCCATGGAAGTACCCAGCAGGTATTTGTCTTCATAGACAGCATCTGCCTGGACAACCGGTACGATGTAATCGTCTGCGAATTCGTCTACCACGTCCATGATATAAAGTTTGGAAGCGCCGGAAAGGCTTGCCCTTTCGCTGAGCCCGTCCAGTTCGCTTTCCTGCCCTACATTGACGCAGCAGCAAACAACATCATATCCATAGGTCTCTTTAAGCCATGGGATGGTAGCAGTGGTGTCCAGCCCGCCGGAATAGGCGAGTACTACTTTCTCTTTTGCCATAGTGAATCCTCCAATTGATTTTACGGGAGAGCCATGCCATAAATGGACCGCGTTTTGCGCGGAAGCATGGCACGGCGCTCTTTTATGATATGTCATCACCTGCAAGGTGATGACGCAGGCCATGCCCGCGCCGAAGACGCAATTTGTGGTACGGCTTTACATAACATCTTGTATTTTAACCCTGTGCGGGCATAGATGCAAGTGAAAAAATATACATATATAATGCATAAATATACATTATTTGGTCAAAGTGGCTAAAATACAGGAAATACAGTAAGAATAAGAATTCGTGGGTATTGACAGTTGCATATTGTGACATCTGATGTATAATTATACGTATTGTGAATCAACGCAGGGAAGCTTTTCCAAGGGCGTCACCAGCTTCTATAATGGGAAAGCAGGAAAACGTTCCTTGCTTTCGCAGGGTCATGTTATGAACCGGCGCGCTGCGTATGGGGATATGGCCTGCGGCGTCATCTTTTGATGATGATATGTATACTATAGAAAGGCCCTGTAAACAGGGGTAATGAAAATGGAAAAAGACCAAGATATGCCAATTACAATCAGGACCATGCAGGTCTCCGATTATGACCAGGTGGATGACCTGTGGAAGAGGATCCATGGCTTTGCCATCCGCAGCCTGGATGATTCCAGGGAATATATCACCAGGTTCCTGGAGAGGAATCCCCGTACAAGCGTAGTGGCGCTGGATGGCAGCAAAATCGTCGGGAGCATCCTCTGCGGGCATGATGGCCGTACCGGCACGTTTTACCATGTGTGCGTGGATGAGGCATACAGGCGCCACCATATCGGCAGGAGGATGGTCACTGCCTGCATGCGTGCCCTGCAGGAAGAAAAGATCAGTTCCATCACATTGATTGCTTTTACCAGCAATGAAGTCGGGAATGAGTTCTGGAATGATATCGGCTGGACGAAACGTTCTGATGTCAACCGGTATGATTTTAAATTAAATGAAGAAAATATCGTTGCTTTTACAAAATAAGAAGATAAAGTAAAGCATAGGGTGTTTTTGCCGGTGCTGGAAGGGCTGGGAACAGGCAAAGACAGAAGGCAGAAATGCTTCCGGTATTATAAATAGCAGGGGCATTTGGCAGTGTTACTCCAAAGGCATAGGATAACGGCATGTCCCCCATGGGGACGAGGAGGCAGAAATGAAAATTATTGACGGCGGCGTTACATCTCCCATCGGTTTTGAAGCTGCATCTGCGGCAGCACAGATTAAATACCAGGGCAGGGATGACATGATGATGGTTTATTCCGAAGCGCCCTGCAGGGCAGCAGGCACTTTTACCACCAATGTGGTAAAGGCAGCGCCGGTCATCTGGGATAAAAAAGTCACAGTCCAGGGTACTGACGTCCACGCCGTTGTCGCCAATGCCGGGATTGCCAATGCCTGCACGGGCGAGGAAGGCCTTTCTTATTGTAAAGAGGAAGCAGAAGAAACAGCTGCTGCCATCCTGGCGGGAAAAGGGCAGAAGATTAACCCGGAAGATGTCCTGGTAGCATCCACCGGCGTCATCGGCATGCAGCTGCCTATGGACCGTGTGAAGAAAGGGATCCGCCTCCTGGTTCCAGCACTTGGCTTAGGGAGGGAAGAAGCGGTTAAGGCAGCCCAGGCAGTCATGACTACGGATACGAGGAAGAAGGAATGTGCCGTCACCATTTCCGTCAAGGGAAAGACCGTGACCATCGGAGGCATGTGCAAGGGCTCCGGCATGATCCATCCGAACATGTGCACCATGCTCAGCTTTGTGATGACCGATGCCAATATTTCCAAAGAGCTCCTGCAGAAGGCCCTTTCCGACAGCGTCCAGGAATCCTACAACATGATCTCTGTAGATGGCGATATGTCCACCAATGATACCTGCCTGCTGCTTGCCAATGGCCAAGCCGGCAATGAGGAGATCACAGAAGAAGATGAGGATTACAAGGCATTCTGTGAGGCCCTCCATTATGTAAATACAGAGCTGGCCAAGAAGATCGCCGGGGATGGCGAGGGGGCCACAGCCCTTTTGGAAGTACAGGTCAAAGGGGCAGACACCAAAGAGCATGCCAAGACCCTGGCAAAGTCTGTGGTAGAATCAGACTTGGTGAAAACAGCTATTTACGGGCATGATGCTAACTGGGGCAGGATTTACTGCGCGCTAGGATATGCCGGCGTTGATTTTGACCCGGACAGGGTACGCCTTTCCTTCCAGAGCAAGGCTGGGGAAGTGCTGGTAGCGGAAAACGGTTCCGGCGTAGATTTTGATGAGGGCAAGGCAGCCAAGGTCCTTTCCGAACCCGAAGTGACAGCCCTCATCGATATGCAGGCTGGCGACGCCGAGGCTACTGCGTGGGGATGCGACCTGACTTATGACTACGTCAAGATCAATGCGGATTACCGCTCCTGATCGATAAACACGCAGGATAAAAACCTTATTTAATAAAGGATGGAGATCCACACCACGAAAGGCTCACACGGCCGGCGAAGGCACGGCCTGTGTCATAACCCTGCTGGTGATGCTATTGAAAGAGGAATCGTTATGAAAGAGGAAATGGAAGAGTATCTGGAAAAGGCATCGGTGCTGATTGAGGCACTCCCTTATATCCAGCGTTTTAACCGGAAAATTATCGTTATCAAATACGGCGGCAGCGCCATGGTGGATGAAAAGCTCAAAAAAAGCGTCATCGAGGACGTGGTACTGCTGAAACTGGTAGGGTTTAAGCCCATCATCGTGCACGGCGGCGGGAAGGAAATCAGCCGCTGGGTTGGCAAAGTCGGCATGGAGCCCCATTTTTACGAAGGCTTCCGTGTGACAGACGATGATACCATGGAAATCGTGGAGATGGTATTGAACAAGGTCAACAAGAGCCTGGTGGAAAAGGTCCAGGAGCTGGGGGTAAATGCCATCGGCGTATCCGGCAAGGACGGCGGGCTTTTGACCGTAAAGCAGAAGTTCGTCAATGGGAAAGACATCGGCCATGTGGGAGATGTTACCAAGGTCAATGCCCAGGTGCTGTATGACCTTTTGGAAAAGGACTTCCTGCCGATCGTGGCACCCATTGCCATGGACGAGGAGTTCAATACCTACAATGTAAATGCCGATGACGCGGCATCCGCCATTGCCCAGGCAGTGCATGCGGAAAAACTGGCCTTCCTTTCCGATGTGGAAGGGGTATACCTGGACAAGGATGACCCGGAATCCTTGATGAGCGAGCTGCATGTTTCGGATGCCAGGAGGCTGATCCGGGAAGGGAAGATTGCCGGAGGCATGCTGCCGAAGGTGCAGAACTGCATCGACGTGGTGGAAAACGGGGTTTCCAGGGTCCATATCCTGGATGGCAGGATCCCCCACTGCCTGCTTTTGGAAATCTTTACCAACAAAGGTATCGGTACCGCGATCCTAAATGATTCCTTGCAGAAATTCGGTCAGCAGTAAAGCCTGGCAGCAGCAGGAACCTTCCTGGAGAAGGGCAGCCGTTTTTGTTTTGCTGCTGGAGAAGACAGGAAGCGGAAGGCGGCCATGGAGAAAGCAGGAAGCCTTTGGCAGCCTGGGAGATGGCCGGACGCGTTTTGTAAAAAGGGCAGAAAGGATAGAGATGGATACAAAATCATATATTCAGGAAACAGAAAACCAGCTGGTACATGTTTATAACCGTTTCCCCATCGTACTGGAACGGGGAGAGGGCGTTTACCTTTATGATGCCAATGACAAGAAATACCTGGACTTCGGTTCCGGCATCGGCGTCATGGGCTTAGGCTATGGCAATAAAGAATATACCGACGCGCTGACCGACCAGCTGCACAAGCTGATCCATACTTCCAACCTGTATTATTCGGATGTCATTGACAGCGCTGCAAAGGGGCTCAAAAAAGCTTCCGGCATGGACCGTGTCTTCTTTACCAACTCCGGTACAGAGGCCATCGAAGGCGCGCTGAAGGCTGCCAAGAAATACGCATACCTTCGGGACGGAAACAACAGCGACCACGAGATTATCGCTATGAACCATTCCTTCCACGGACGTACCATGGGCGCCCTTTCCGTAACCGGGACAGAGCATTACCGTACCCCGTTTGAAAAGCTGATCCCGGGCATCAGGTTCGCGGATTATAACGATATCGACAGTGTCCGTTCCCAGGTAACGGACAAGACCTGCGCTATCATCCTGGAAACCCTCCAGGGCGAAGGCGGCATTTATCCGGCAGAACCGGAATTTATCGCAGGCCTGAAACAGCTGCAGCAGGAAAAGGACATCCTGCTTATTTTCGATGAAGTGCAGTGCGGCATGGGCCGTACCGGAAGCATGTTCTGCTTCCAGCAGTATGACATCCAGCCAGATATCATTACCGCAGCCAAAGCCATCGGCTGCGGCGTCCCGGTAGGAGCGTTCCTGATGACAGAGCGTGTAGCGGATGCTTCCCTGGAGCCGGGTGACCACGGCAGCACCTATGGCGGCAACCCGCTGGCATGCAGGGCAGTGGATGAAGTGCTTAAGATCTATGAGAAGGAAGATATCTGCGGCCATGTCAAAGCACTCACTCCGTATCTGGAAGAGAAGCTGGACGGCCTGGCAGGAAAATACAGCGCCATCAAAGAACGCAGAGGCCGCGGCTTTATGCAGGGCCTGGAGCTGGATCCTTCCGTACCAGTAGGCGACGTGATCCACCAGGCACAGGAGAAAGGGCTCCTGCTCCTTTCCGCAGGCTCCAACGTCCTGCGCCTGCTTCCGCCTCTGGTAATCGAGAAGGAGCACATCGACGAGATGGCCGGCATCCTGGATGAAATCTTTGCAAAATACGAGAAAGCCTGAGTAACAGGATATAAGTTGTCCCGCGTAGGATCATTCCTATGCGGGGCATTTTTGATTCCGGAATATTGGTATCATAGAGGTCATGCAAAACGGGTCTTTGGAAACGCGATTACTAGCGTTTCCAAAGACCCGTTTTGCATGAGTCCTGAAATGATTTTCCTGTGGGGCAGGTACTTTTCGCGCTTATGAAAAAGACTGGATGGCGGGACTAGCCAGCCCTACAGTGTAGGATGCCTGCCCTATCACTTTTGCTGCTTCGTTAATGTTTCTTGGCCGCATCACGGTGTATACAAACTGCTCAGGAAAAGATGTTCAGCAGACACAAGGATAAAGCTTGTACGCGGCCTGTTTACGAAACCACATTCTGCGGTTTCCCTTCTAGGAAGGCATGGATATTAGCGGCTAGAATCGAGACCAGCCTCTGCCGGGTTTCCAGCCCTTTCCAGCCCATATGCGGCGTAAGGATGACATTGTCCAAGGTGTACAGCGGGCTGCTTTCTGCCGGGGGCTCCGTTTCCTGGACGTCCAGCCCCGCGCCGGAGATGGTATGGTTTTCCAAGGCGTCGACGAGGGCGGCTTCATCTATAATGGCTCCTCTGGAGGTATTGATGAGGAAAGCGGTGGGCTTCATCATCGCAAGGGCATCTTTATCGACCAGGTGCCTTGTCTGTGGCGTCAGCGGGCAGTGCAGGCTGATGTAGTCGCTGTTCCTTAGTAAATCTTCAAAGCCGACATAGCGGATGCCGTCCTCGTCTTTTCCCGGCGTCCTGGTGTAAACAAGGACATCCATATCCAGCGCCCGCGCGATCTTGATTACGGTCTTCCCGATATGCCCGGCGCCGACCACGCCAAGGGTCTTCCCGTTTACTTCTACATGAGGGACCTGGAGCCCCTTGGTGAAATTGTCATGGTTTCCCTGTGCCAGCATTTTCATCTGGACTTGCATGGTAGAGCTCAGGTTCAGGATCATCATAATAGTCGTATGGGCGACACGCTCTGAGCTGTACGCGGGGATATTGCAGACGGTGATCCCCATTTCACGGGCTGCGCCTAAGTCCAGGTTGTTGTATCCGGTGCCTGCCTCACAAATTAATTTGACCGATTTTGGAAACTGGTGGATCAAATCGCCGCTGACCGGCATTTCCTTTGTTACGACAATCCCCGTATCCTGGATCCGCTCCAAAAGCTGGTCCGGAGTGGTATCGTCATAAGTTTCCACCTGGGAAGCTAAAACGGAAAAATCCAGTTTCCCATCATAGTTCATTTTCTGCGCGTTCAGCACGACACATTTATCATTCATCAAAAAGCCTCCTTTTCGTGATAGACGCCGCATTTCCAATCGTCCTGAAGGAGAGCCGCGCTATGAAAGAACACGCTTCGCGTGAGGGCACGGCCTGCGTCACCGCTTTGCCAGGCGAGACGGCGGACGATGTGGCTGGTGCATCGGTATTTCCAGACTTAGGTATCCTCAATATAACACATTGCGCCTGCCGGCACATCTGTTTTGCCGGCAGCCATTATTTTGGATAGACTTACACCAGCTGGCTTTGCATCGGCAGCCCAGGACTTGCGGAAGGATGAAATGCCGGGTACCCATTGCCCGTAAATGGCGCAGAAGCTGGGCAGCCGCATGGTAAATCGAACCGGACGATTTTAAAGAGGCGGGAGGATGGATAAAAGGATAGAAAGTCCGATTTTTACTAGAATAAATTCATATATATAGCAATTTTGCATAATGTTATGCAGAAAAAGGAAAATGTGTTATAATATTTGATACATAACTTGATATACCGCAGGATGGCATCTCAAGCATGACAGATGGTGCGCATCTGTTTTTATTTTTATTTTTGGAGGCGTTATTATGAGAAAAAGAAATTACTGGTGGAAGGGCAAAGCAGGCGCTTTTGCGCTGTCCTTGCTGCTGGCAGCCGGCGTATGCCAGCCGGCCACCGCAATGGCAGCAGAAACGGAAAGCGGTGCTGCTGCTGAAACAAGCATCAGCCAGGAAGAGGAAGCCGGGGAGCAGGTAACGGGCATCCAGGTGCAGCAGGCACCGGATGCGGATGCAAGCGGCTCCCAGGATGACGCGGCAGCAGGACAGGGCAGCGGCATTTCTGAGCCGGCAGTGGATCCGAAGACCACCGCTCCTAATAATGTAAATACTGTAGTGACGGATGGTGGGAAGAAGGGCACGGATATTTCCTATAAAGCGGATGCCAAGGTCTTTGGGATGACTTGGCCGCTGTCCACTGCTGACGTTTCCATTACTTCCCAGGATGTCAAAGACGGGAAGAAAGTGAGCGATATTTCCGATGATTTCAGCAAGACGACCCTTGGAGATTTACCGAGCGGCGACCTGGTGTTGAACGGCGACCTCTCTATCAAGAAGCAGGATGACACCGGGGATTATGACAGCACCAATACGGCTGCATACGATGCGGAAAAGGACCAGCAGTATTCCTTCCAGGCAGACCTGGAAGTTACCGCTGTCCATAGGGCGATCGCCGGCTCCGCCAACCTCCTTTCCAATACGTCTATGATCGGCAGGTCCAGTGATGTCTATGTCAATAACGTGGAAACCGGCCTTCGCGCGACATTTACGCTGTGGGACGACCTGGATGGCAGCTTTTATGTGCCAACTACCCTGGCAGATGCCCAGCAGTATTATCGTCTGACATCTGCGGATGGCGGCCCGCTCATTTACCGTATTAATTACGCAAATTCTACGTTTTCCGCGAAAAAAGTGGACATCGTCATGGATTTCGACCTGACGCAGATGACGCCCATCGACAACCAGTACTTTGGTGACAAATCCACCAATAAACTGTATGGCACAGATGATAACGGGACAGCATACCCCATCGAAAACTATAGCCATACAGAGAGCGAATATGACAGGACTTACAACACCAGCGTGTTCGGAAATTTTGAAAAACTGATCACCAGTTCCGCACGTAAGATCAACCTTTTTATGGATGGCATCACGCTGAATTCCGCGACTGGAAATAAGGCAGTCACCGAAACGGATGATGAAATCACGACCACTACGCAGGGGACGGTCAATGGCACCCTGATGGGCTATGTAAAAGCAGACTTCGGGCATAACCGCTTGTCCGGGCATATGTCTTATATCTGGGGCGCTGTCCAGAATGCGGATGGCAGGGACGTAAAGGCAGACGCGGACAGTGACGATGTGTCGATGACGGTACAGTTTACGGATGTCACGAAGAAAGATAAACCGGTTACTCCGGACAAACCGGACCAGCCGGATACGCCGGATATGCCGGACAAACCGGACCAGCCGGATACGCCGGTTACCCCGGATACACCGAACACCCCGATTAATCCATCCACTCCGGACCAGCCTTCTAATCCAGATACTGCACCAATCCAGGTAACTCCGGGCAGCGCACCTGCTTCCACTAGCAGCGTTACCCCGGTGGCAGCAAAGACGAGCACCAATACTGCAGCTGTTACCAAGAAGAGCCCGCAGACCGGTGACGAAATTACCTGGACTTCTGGATGGCATTGATCCTGGCATCTGCAGGGATTGCGGCAACCGATATTGTCTACAAAAGGAAACAGAGAGAAGAATAGAATGTAGGAGAAATGAGAAATGCGTGTGATTGGAATTTTATTGATCATTCTCGGGGTGATTGGGCTTATATTTGGAATGATGATGTTCGGTGATATTGGCATTGCCTGCATTGTCGGTGCGCTGACAGCGCTGTTGTCCGGCATCGGGTTTAACATTGCTGCGGGCAAGCTGAAAAAGCTGGGATAAAACAGGTTTCTGTTATTATCCTGAGATGCTGTTGAGGAGACAGTAAATGTATCAGAAATAGTCTTGATTGGTTGGATAAAAGGAAAACGAAATAAAGCATTTCCTTAATTTGGAAAATGGATATGGAAACAGGAGGCAGCTTCTAAAGAGGCTGCCTCCTGTTGTACATGCAAAGCATATGCTGCAGGTGGAAGAATGCTGACTGATCGTAGTAAGAAAGTTTTAAGGTCCTTTTCCCAGTGTTATCCATTTTTCGTCTATTTATGGCATAATAAGGCAGACAGCATTTGTTACGGGTAGTGTCACATAACCTATGAAAAAGCGGAGCCAAAAATAAAGGCTCCCGCGGAACCTTGAAAACTGCAAATAATAAACCTTTTTCAGATAGACGGAACCCTTGACAGCATGTCAGAGCTGCGTTGGAGTGGCTGTGCCGACGGTGAGGGACTCATGAACAGACAGGCTTCTCCCGTCGCGGGCATCCCAGCGTAACGCAGCTGCGGCATGCCGTCAAGGGCAGGCCCCTTCGGGG
>CADBRV010000118.1 GCA_902797185.1 uncultured Lachnospiraceae bacterium | reverse complement strand
CGCTTCCACTGCCCAGTCTTTCCGGGACGCCCACGGCATTTTCCAGGTCTCGGACTTTTCGATGTTCCTGCTCTTTAACCGGATCATCCAATTTAACGAAGATGATTCCGTGATCCTTCCGGATGCCAGGTTCCTGATGGAATATGACAAGGAGAAAAAATCCGACCTGGCACAGACCGCCTACTGTTACCTGCTTCACAACCGGGAAGCCGTTGCCACAGCGGATGCCCTGTACATCCACCGGAACACTTTGGACAAACGGCTCCGGAAAATGGAAAGCCTGGTAAACGCCCAGTGGCACAGCGTCAGCTACCAGCTGGTCATGCTCACTTCCCTCTACCAGCTTTTGAAGGAAGAAAAGCGGCTGGTGTATTACAAGATCGACTGAAAAGCCGGGTGACAGGCGGCTCTTGGCTGGATTAACCTGGACACAGGCAGGCATGGTGCCGGGCAAGCCTGGATGTGGATCGGGCTGTCGCTGAATTGCTTAGAAGGAAAATATATACCAGCCAGCCACAGACCAACCAGGACACTGGCCGGGCTGGCACCGAATTGCTTAAAAAGAAAATATATGCCTGACACAGACTATCCGGAACGCAGGCCGGACTGGCACCGAATTAGCTAATGAAACATAAGAAGTTGGTAAGAAGCCCCGCATCATCGGATACGGGGCTTTGCGTCTGATTGACGTGCTTTTTCCATCTGTTTGTTCGTTTTTCTTTTTTCCTATCCTCGTAAACTGAAAGCTGTAATGCACAAAATGCAGAAAGCGTCAGGAAAAGGAGCTGGAGAAATGGAGAAACAGGAGCACATCCTGGACCCCGAAGCAATGGGGAAAAGAATCAAAGAACGCCGGACCCTGCTGCATTTTTCCATAGAACAGCTTGCGGAACAGACGGAGCTTTCACCCCGCTACCTTCAGGAGCTGGAAAGCGGGCGCCGCTGCCCTTCCTTAAAAACAGCGGACCTTCTGGCCCACTGCTTAAACATGACGGTGGATTTTTTACTCCATGGGGCACAGGAAGAAGACACGGAGGCTTCCTCCTTGGAAGACCTAGTGCGTTCCTGCCCTCCCGGGCAGGTCGAAAACCTGGAAAGGCTGGTAGCTGTTTTCCTCCGTTCTGTAGCAGAGGCAGCAAAAGAGGCAGCCAGCCGAAATACTTCCGGAGAAGAGGCTTCCCCGATCCGTTTCTCGGGAAAAGAGCGCCTGGACTCCGAACCTTCCGTCGCGGAAAACAGGAGCCGGAAAAAGTAATCCCCGGCACGCAGCCTGGTTCAAGCCAGGAGAGGCTTGTTGGTCCCTGGCAGCCGGAGCTGGAAAATGCAGAACGGGACGGTACCGGTGCAGCATAAAAAAGTGCTGCGTCAGACAGACGTGTTATTTCTGTCTCTTTGTTCATTTACAGATGTTTATCATATTTATATACTCTTTTTGTAAAGATTGAGAGAAAAAAAACCGTGATACACTTAGAAAAACCGGGAAGAGGAGGCTTACGTTTCTACGTAAACCCCGTCTTCCCGGTTTTCCTTTTCTCTGTTATTTTCCTTCCTGCAAAAAAATAATATAATAGAAGGGATTTTTATAAAGGACAGACGCCGCATTCCAAATTGTCCTGTGTCATCGCCTTGCAGGCGATGACATAAAACAATGCGGCTAGTGCATCGCAAGGACCCCTGCTGAAGCGGGTCCCTTACGATATAAATCTGAACTTCGGAGGCTCACCATGGTCCAACTGACTGACTATTTATATTCCGGCGACACGGTGCTGCACATCATCCGGGGCTACTCCAATGACCTTCGCAAGAGCGCCTCCGCCACCCATAACCCCTTAGACCGGGCACACGCCAATTTCCTCCTGCAGATGGAGGAACTCTTAGAGCACAACAATTTCCTGACTTCCCAGTCCCAGAGGATCCGGGAATTTTACAAATACATGGCAGGCCATTACGGGCTTTTTTCCTTTACCTTCCGGGGGAGGATCAAATCCTTGATCCGGTCGGAGGAAAAATACAATGGCTACATTGTCAGCTTCATTTCTTCCTACCACGCAAAGCACGGCACCTACCCTTCCGTGGCACAGATCAAGGAGGAGCTTACTCGCTTCAAGGACCTGATCGCTTACCGCATCGTGCTTTCCGTGCCCTCCTGCCACCTGAAGATCGGGCAGGACAGGGACAAGCTGGAAATGGAAACCTTATACGAGATTGCCAATATCCTGCCGGAATTTTTGGAAGAGCGGGGCTTCAGCGCCCAGCTGGCCAGCACGGAACTGCCAGAATCCTCTCCTTTGTTAAATGAAAACGTGCGCCCTTACTATAAGGATTACATCGCCAACCCCAAGGACGGGGGCTACCGCTCCCTCCACCTTACGATGTACGACAACCTGTCCCGGGGATACACGGAAATCCAGCTACGCACCAAGGCGATGGATGACCTGGCGGAAATCGGGGAAGCCAACCACAGCGTTTACGAAAATCAGCAGGAGCGGGAACGGGCCAGGCGCCAGCAGGTCCCGGTGGGCGAATGCCCTTATTTTGATGATGCTTACGAGCGGGTCACCAACCTGCAGAACCTGGACCTGTCAAAAATCGATGTCAACATGTTTACCGCCCTCGACAAATACCGCGTCAACGATGGCTGCGGGCTGTACTACGGCCGGCTGATCCTGCCTTATGAGCACCTGTCACGGTTCCAGAACGATGAGATCGACTGAGAAAGGAGATGGCCTATAGCTGGTTCCGACGCCGATATCAGCATCCTCATGGATTCTGATTCAAAATCACAAGCCAGGGAAACAATTGCGGCTATGTTGGAGGCAGAAAGGATTGCAAAAGACCCGTCCGTAAAAGGCTATCACAACTTGGACGAGTTATTTGCAGAACTAAAATCTCAAGAAACATGACTTCTTGGGCGATGCGCATGCTGTTGTCTACATCAGAAAAGACCACTGGTTCTACAAAATAGCCCTTTTCGCATCCCTCCGGCACTTTGCCTGCCACCAGCTTCGCGCCTTCCTCGATGCCAATCTGGATATAGCTTTTCACCTTCTCAAAGGACTTTTCGTTAATAAGCGGCCCGATCACCGTATCCGGGTCCAGCGGGTCTCCTGCCTTGTATTTTGCCACTTCCTTGACGAATTTTTCTTCTGTCTCTGCCAGCTTCTCCTGCATCGAACTTCCTGAAAGCACCTGCACGCCCTGGAATTCCTTCATTTGGAATAATTCCTGAAATGTAATCGCGCCTTTTCCCAGCATCATCCCCACCCCCTTTCTTTATACGGGAAAGCCGCGCCATGAAAGGTCACGCTTTGCGTGAGGGCGCAGCCTGCATCACCGCCTTGCCAGGCAATGACATGAGACGCCGCATTCCAAATCGTCCTTTGGACGATACGGCTGGTATATCCGAAAAATGCCCGGCAGGCTCCTATGGAGCCCGCCAGGCTTTCAATTTATCTTTTCCTGCTATCCTTCTGTCCTTCTTTTATCCTTCTGCGTTTCTGTGTCAAAAAGTCCATCTTTCACACCACCATCTTCGGCTTCTCCCAGAGGTTCAGCTTGGTGCCGATGCCTTTTGCCAGGGCATTGCGGTAAACCATGGTGCCCCATGCCACGTCCTCGGTGGGCATTCCGCCTACCGAATAAATGATGATTTCGCCGTCTTTGCGGTGTACCGGCACCCTGCCCAGCAGGATGTCGCCCAGGTCGTCGATCTGGTCGGAGTTCATCTTCCCTTCGGCGATCAGGTCTTCCACCTTGACTGCCGGAATCGGCACTACGTTATAGGCATCCGGGCTCATTTCAGACTCCCATGCCTCATAAAGCATGATGTTGTCCGTGACGGTCCTTGCACGATGGATCAGGAAGTCATCGTCAAACCGCAGGGCTGCAGTAGATTCAATGACGGCGCCGGGCTTGATCCACTCTTCCTTGATGTAAGGATAAAGGGATGGGTCGCCGGTAGGCGAGGAGGTAGCCGCGGAAACAATGTCCGCGTCCCTTACCGCTTCTTCCATGGTATCCGCCGGGATGATGTCCAGCTGCGGATACAGGGATTTCATATGGTCCACAAAGGTCATCAGGGATTTTTTCCCATGCCCTTTGACTTTGACGGTCTTAAGGGAAGGACGCACCGCTACGGCTGCTGCCAGGGCGGTCTTGCTCATGACGCCCGGTCCGATAATGGCCAGGGTTTTGGCGTCTTCCTTTGCAAAATGCTTGAAGCCTACGCCGGGTACCGCACCGGTACGGTAAGCGGAAAGGATGTTGGCGGACATGTAAGCCACCGGGGCGCCGGTATCCTTGTCATTCAAGGTCAGCATCAGGATGGAACGGGGCAGCCCTTTTTCCTTGTTGGCGGTATTGCTGCCATACCATTTGACGCCCGCCATATCGAACTTGCCGCCCAGGTAAGCCGGCATCGCCATAAAACGGCGGTCCGGGCCGTCCACCGGCATCTCCGGGAATTTGGATTCCTTGGGGAACATGACCATGCTGCCGTGGGAGTTGCCGTTGGCGCCGCCCATGCGGTAATCTCCCAGCTTCATCAGCTTGAACATCTCTTCCATGGCCTCGATGCAGCCTTTCATGTCCTGTACGCCGGCCGCGATCATGTCATCTTCATTCAAATATAAAAAATCTACTTCCGGATAACTCATTGAATACCTCCCGGCTTGTCCTAAGCCTCTATCAGCGCTTGGCCGCATGAACTGCGGGCCATCTGTCTTCTTCATCCTGCCGCTGTTCCCACGGCTGTATTTATCCTTTTCCGTTTATCCGGCTGCCCTTTCGGCAGCCTCCTTGCTGCTTTCTTTCTCTGGCCGCCTTTTTCGGCAGCTATCTTGCCGCTTTCTTTCTCTGGCCGCCCTTTCGGCAGCCGTCCTGCGGCTGCTGCCGCTGTCTGCATCGCATCCCGCATACGCCTTCTTTTATTCTGCCGGCGCGCTTTTGCCATTACCTGGCTGACGCGGTCTTTGCCATTTTGCCCGCGGCCTTCTGCTTTTCTTCCCAGCGCTTGTGGGCGGGGATGTAAAGCTCGTTTTCCATAGCCATGACTTCCTTGATTTCATAGGGCTGAAACAGCGGGCGTTTCAGCCGGTATTTGCACCAGAGCGCCGCGTAAACTGCCAGCACCACGAACAGGATGCCGTCGAGCCGGAAGATCTGGGCACGTACCGCCGGGTCCCCGTCGATATGGAAAATCATGAAGACATTGCCGATAATAGCTACCACCGGGATGAGCGGCCCGAAGGGCACTTTGAACGTCCTGGGCATCTTCGGGAATTTCCTGCGGAAGATCAGGACATTGATGTCCTGCATGACATAGGAAACCATCCAGAAAACCATGGCTACCAGGATCATGAAGGAAAGGGACGAGCTGTTGGACAGCCCTGTGGCGTTTACCACGATCATGATCCCGCCGATCATCAGGATGCCCGGATAATGGGCGCCCCGCTTGTTCTGCTTTGTAAAGGACTCCGGCATCAGGTTCAGCTTTGCCATGCCTGCGCACATGTTGGAAAGAAAATTGATACAGGAGTTGACGGTGCTGACCACCGCGAAGATGGAAACCAGGACCATCCAGTAAGCGCCTGCCCTGCCCAGGAGGGATGTGCCGTAAAGCACATGGGGCGAAGAGCTGGCTGCCAGGTCGCCCCAAAGGGTGTACCTGCCCATGCCGAAGATCATGACGATCTGCATGACGCATACGATGACGAGGCACAGCACCATGCCCAGAGGGATGGACTTACGGGCGTTTTTCACATTCGGTGACAGGGGGATGACAAATTCACATCCGATAAACAGGAAAAATGCCAGCCCCAGGTAAGAGAAATAGTCAGACGCCGATGTAGCCAGGTTCATCTGCTGCTGCACCTGGGTGCCGGTTCCGATCCCGAAGATCCCCATAAAGCCCATCACCAGGAGGGAAAGGATCAGCCCGTAGGCAACCACGTCCTGGATCTTGGCAAACATGTCCACGCCCATCAGGTTGGCCGCGATCAGCACCACCAGGAGGAGGATGCAGAAAACGGAGGACGGGATCCCCGTGTGAAATACGGAATTAATCGTGTTGCCGAACATGGCGCACTCTACGGAACCTGCCACCGACTGGCACAGCAGGTAGCCGCCTACCATGGTTACAATGGTGATAAAGGGACCCATGCCGGCCAAAGTATACTGGGCAAGCCCTCCGGTCAGGTTGGGCATCATGGCGTTGAGCTCTGCCATGCACAAGGCAGATAAAATATTAATGAAACAGGCCAGGATAATCGATACCGCGAACCCGGTCCCCAGCGCGCCGGCGCCCTGTCCCAAGGAAAGCAGGCAACTGGTGGCGACGATCAGCCCCACGCCGGTGGCAATGATACTGGGCATCCCCAATTTCTTCTCATTCATAAGCAGAACCTTCTTTCGTTTCCATTTCCCATCCGCCCTTAAGGCAATGGGCTATGCCATGCCGCCGGGAATTGTGCGTTTCCCGATACGGCTTTTGCTTCCTGTGTCCGGGCTCCCTGCCTGGCCTTCTATGCCGGATTTCCTGCTGCACGGAAAGCCTTGCATTTCCGGATCGGCTGCCGCCTTACTTCAAGGCTGCCTCCCCTTCTTCCCCGGTCCTTACACGGATGATATTGGAAACGGGCTTGATGACGATCTTTCCGTCCCCGATATGGCCGGTATAAAGCTCCTTCTTCATGACCTCTACCACGTCATTTACTTTTTCGTTATCCACCAGGACGATCACGATCTGCTTGGGGAGGAGCTCCATCTCCGGATTTTTCTCCGGCTCATATTCCTGGGTGCCGTTCTGTACGCCGCAGCCGATGGCCTGGACCACCGTCATGCCGCTGACGCCGATATGGCTCAAAGCGGATTTCAAACTGGATAATTTATTAAGCGAAGTGATAACCGAAACCTCTGAAAATTCCATAACCGATCCTCCTTTTCCCGCATCGCTTCTTTGCTTTTCCGGCCGGCGCTTCAGGGACGTCTCCCAGGCAGGGGCTGCTGTTTTTTCCAAAGAAAAAAGCGCCTGACATTCTTGTCAGACGCCTTTGCCAAATGCTCTAATGATTCTGTTCTTTTGTCCTGCAACCTGCGCTTTCCATTTTGCACTTTCCATTTTTTGCTTTGCGCTTTGTAATCTGCGGTTGCTTCTCCCTATTCGCTGCGTTGGTTTTTGCCCCGCCTCGAATATGCTGTTAATATAACACGTTCCGTTTCTTGTAAATTGTAAAAAAAGGAACTTAACATTTTTAATGTGCCGGCCTGTGGAACAGCCGGCCCGCGCCGCAGGCACTTAACAATAGCATGCCAGCGGCGGCCTTTTCCCGGCCTTTCCCTGCGGCTTCCGGCTTTTCCTTTTCCGTATCAGCATTTTACCTTCACGCCGCCGGGCGTAAGCAGGTATTCCGTATCGATGATGTGGGCCGCGTACTGCCGTCCCTGCACCATTTTCAGGTACTTTTTCGGAGTGGTGCCGGCAAAGCGGGAAAAATCCCGGATGAAATGGGACTGGTCGTAATACCCCAGCATGACCGCGGCGTCCGTCATCTTTTCCGGCGCGCCGTAGTTCAGATATTTCAGCGCCCTTTGGAACTGGATGATCTTGCAAAGGGTCTTCGGGGAAAATCCCATCTTCTCGAGAAAGACCCGGTGGAGGTAGCGCTGGGAATAGCCGGTCCTCTCCTCCATCTCCTGGACGTGCATCTTTCCGTCCGTCCCATATGCCATGTCCAGGACAGACTGCACCAGCTCTATCTTGCCAAAAGGCTTTTCCTTTTCCCTTTCCGCTTTCAGGTAATGCCGGCGGAACAGGGCGATGCGCCGGTCAAAGGTCGTTTCCTCTGCCATCTTTTCCAGCCATTTATGGTCGCAAGACAGGGCAGTTTCCAGGGGGACCTGGTGTCCCAGAAGCTCCCGCATGGTGGGGACCAGGAGCTCCGGCTGGTTGCCCGGCATAAAGCGGACACCGAATACCTGGGCGTCCTCTTTTACCTGTTTTTCCCGGTACGCCAGCTCGGTCCCGATGGCGTATCCCTGCATACCATCCCCATTGTAGAAGAAAACCATGTCAATGCAGCCGTCCGGCACGGAGCGCAGGAACTGCCCCTTATGGATGGTAAAAGTATAAAAATGGGAGATGCCGTCCTTCACCAGGATTTTCTGGCGAAAATCCTCCGTATCCATGACAAAATACGGCTGGCTGGTATACAAACGGTCCTGTTTCCACTCCATACGCATCCTTCTTTCCTTGGCTGTTCCTATTGCTTTTTCACCGGGCTGCTGCTTTTCGGCCACCATCCCGCCTGCCCGGCTGCCGCTTTTAAAGCACTGTCCATCCCGCCTGCCCGGCTGCCGCTTTTAAAGCACTGTCCATCCCGCCGGGCAGCCGCCTCGCGGCGCCTGCAGGATGCCGTGCTTTTCAACAGCCCCGGCATCCGTTTTTCCTGCGGGCTCGAAGCTTCTTTGAACTTACCGTTAAATCTTAGCTTTAAACCTGTCGTACCGCAGCGCGGTCAAATCCACGTCGGTCTTTCCGGTCAGAATCAGCTGTGCGATCTGGCTGGCCGCGCCCGGGGCGATGCCAAAGCCGTGTCCGGAAAAGCCGCAGGCCAGTACCAGCCCCGGCACTTCCGGCACCATTCCCAGCATGGGGACCCCGTCTGCTGAAAAGTCCATCCAGCCGGCCCAGGTCCTTACGATCTTGGCATCTGAAAGGTTCGGGAAATACTTCATGATGCCCCTGCAGATACAAGGTGCGGTAAGGCTGCAGCAGATGGGCGTGCCATTGTCCTTCGTAAACCCTTCCAGCCCGGAGGATCCGCCGAAGACAAAGGAGCCATGCTTGGTCTGGTGCCCGTAAAAGTCTGCCTCTGCCGTGCCCAGCATCTGGTTGAACATAGGCGGCTGGGCTTCTGTCACCAAAGCCTCCAGCATGATCTTCTCCATGGGCAGGTCAATGCCTACGGTGGCGGCGATGGCGCGGGAATCATATCCTGCTGCCAGTACGATGGTTTCCCCTTCATAGACATCTCCGGAAGCACAGACGACTTTCCGGAGCTTCCCTTTTTCCTTCTTCAGCTCCACGACCCGCTCGCCTGTAATGAAACGGGCGCCGTATTTACGGGCGGTCTTGTAAAATCCTAAAGTCGTGGTCAGCGGGTTGGCATGCCCGTCGGTGGGGCACCAGCTGGCGCAGGTCACCTCGTCGGAAAGGTAAGGGTTGATGCGGCGCACTTCATCGCCGTCGATCATGGTGACATCCAGCCCGACTTTCCTTGCCCGGTCTGTCAGCCCTTCCAGGATTTTCCTATGTTTTTCGGTCTTGCCCAGCCTCAGGTTCCCGTCCTGGTGGTACTCGCAGTCCACTTCCAGGTCCTCGGAAAGGTGGGGCCAGTAATTTTTGATCCCGTACATGACCAAAGGAAGCTCCCTGGGATCCCTGCCGGACTGGCGCACGCCCCCGCCGTTACGGCTGGAGCCGCCGTTCCCGATATAGTCAGAGCCTTCCAGGCAGAGGACCTTTACGCCTTCCTTTGCCAGGAAATAACTGATGGCGCTGCCGATGATGCCGCCTCCGATTACAATTACTTCTGCCGTATCAGCCATTGCCATCCGCCTCCTTTGCTTCTTTTGCGAATACCTTCATCTCAATGGGCCTCATGGGCACCCTGGAAGTGGCCGGCTCCAGCTCGGACTGGGGGATGCCCAGCTCAGATGCGATGATGCCTTTGACCAGCTTGCCGCAGGTCTGCCCCTGGCAGAGCCCCATGCCGGTCCTAAGGTACCGCCTTACCTCCGTCACGGTCCACATGCCTTCATGGACCGCTTTTCGGATTTCCCCTTTTGTCACTTCTTCGCAGCGGCAGATGACCATGTCGTCATCCGGCCTGGGGACGAATTCCCCGATGTCCCTGCTCCTGTCATTTACCTGGTTCATCCTGCCACCTCCCCAGCTGCATCAGCTGCATTGCCTGATTTGAAAAACCTTGCCTTCATGGCGAATTCCCTGGGAACCCGCATGGAAAGCAGGTTGGTGCTGTCAAATGCTTTTGCTGTCCGCACACGGCTTACCGTAGCCGGGCAGAGCTTCCTGCCGTCCCTGCCCAAAGCATACCCTTCTGTGCCTTTCTCCGGCAGCGGGAGGAATTCATATGGGATCGTCACCTCCGCGGTGCCGTCCCCTTTGTCTTCATCGACCAGGAAAATCGCCTGCCCGGAGCAGCTGGCTACGCACATGCCGCAGTCGATGCAGGCCGCGTTTTCCACGACCACCGGCAGCGCCGTCAGGTTGTCCCCGATGGAAATACATTCCTTGGGGCAGACATCCTGGCAGGGGTTGCAGGGGATGTTCTGGGTACACTCGATGACCGGATGGACCCCCACCCTGTGGGTGAATCCCGGGAACGCTTCCACTTCGTCATCCGCCAGATAGCCTTTGGTAAGCAATGTATTCGAAAGCGGGATGCCTTCCTCCGTCTTATCGATCTTTTTGCCTTTGTTTTTCGGGGCAAACATGCCCTGGCGCAGGCAGTCCAGGTCTTTTGTCAGCTCGTCTTCTTCCCGGCTGCATGCCGCCTCCTCCATAAATCCGAGGTATTCCGCTGCCGCCACGCCCGCCATGCGTCCTTCGATCATAGCGGAGCTGGCTTCCTCGATGCCGGCTACATCGCCCGCGGCAAATACGCCGGGGATACTGGTCTGCCCTCTTTCATCACAAACCGGCACCTGTCCGCCTTTCTTCGGGTCGTCCACCATTTTGCAGCCTGCCATTTTCAAAAGCTGGGACATGGGGGAAAGCCCTACTGCCACGCAGACCGTGTCCACGTCGAAATGCTTTTCCGTGCCGGGGATGAACTGGTATTTACTGTCCACCTGGGCGATGGTGACGCCGGTAACATGGTCCGTGCCTTCTACTTTCTTGATGGTATGGGAAAGGTAAAATGGCACGCCGGTCCTTGCCAGCTTGGAAGCGTGGACGCCATAACCGCCGATCTTGGGCGCCGCGTCCACCAGGGCTGCCATTTCACAGCCGCACTGCAGCAGCTGGAAGGAAACCACCAGGCCTACATTGCCGGTGCCCAGCATCAGGACTCTCTTTCCCGGCAGGATGCCGTGGAGGTTGATCATGGTCTGGGCCGCGCCGGCACCGATGACGCCCGGAAGGGTCCAGCCCTCAAAGGGCACCATATTTTCGGAAGCGCCGGTGGCGATCAGGATACTGTCCCCTTTTACATGGTGGATTTCATCCCCGATGCGCACCACCAGCTCCTTGTCCTGATACATGCCGATGACGGTGGCAGAAAGGATGACGGTAACGCCCACGTCAGATGCTTCTTTGAGGAGCTGCTGCCCGATGCGGAATCCCCGGATCCTGGCTTTGTGTTCCTTGGAACCGAAAAATTTATGGATCTGTTTGAAGAGCTGCCCACCGGGTTTTTCATTCTCATCAAATACCACGACGCGCATGCCTCTTTTTGCTGCTTCTACGGCGGCGGAAAGTCCGGAGGGGCCAGCGCCGACCACGATCAAGTCATACCGTTTCATCTCCGTCTCCTTTCTTTCCGGAAGGGCATCCCTGCTCTTCAAATGGAAGGGGGCTTACACCATACTGGGTCTCAACTTTCATGCCCTCTTTGAGGGGCGTGATGCAGGTGCGGATGTTGGGCTCCCCGTCGACTACCATGACGCAGTCGGTGCAGCGTCCAATGGCACAGAAAATGCCCCGGGGCTGGTGCCCTTTTTTGGTATACCGGTGCACCATGACCCCGTTCGCCTTCAAGGCTACGGCAATGGGTTCTCCCTCGTATCCTTCCAGGGTCTTCCCATCAAATGTAAATTTCACCGGGCGCCCTTTTTCCGGGACTCCCAGGATCGGATGCAGCGCGATTCTTTGTGCCATAAGCGGCCTCCCTCCTGTTTCCATATTTCTCTTTTCCTGCATCACCACCTTCTGGGCGATGATATTTTTCGGAAATAAAAAAACGCCTGGACGAATCAACCGTCCAGGCGCCATTGCCTTGTTTCTATGGTCACAGCATAGACCTAAAATCTACTAAAAAATTGTATTTTTCAGAACCAAAAATCGGATTTTTCGGAAATCCGCATTCTTCCACCGCAGCCTTCATTACCTTTCCGCTCAGGAAATGCTGCCAAATCCCTTACTGCCCGCTGGTCCCGTCCGTAGTGCCGGTACTGCTGCTGTCCGTATCCGTGCTGCCGGAAGTCACCGTAGTGGAACTGGTGGATGTGCTGCTGGCGGAACCGCTGCTGGTCGTCAGTGCATTTCCGCTGGAAGTGGCATCACTGCTTTCCTCCGCTTCCTTAATTGCGTACATATTATCAAAGCCGATCTTGTTCCAGACCTTCTTATGCACCTGGATGCCGGCCTCGTCCTCATAGGACGCGATCACGCTCTGATAGTATTCCTGCTGCTTCTCCTGCAGGAGGCTTTCCTTCTTGCTGGCAGAAGCTGCCTCGTCATAAGCGCTGTCCAGCCGGATGACATAGACGGCATCATCTGTCACGATGGGGTCTGAAACCTCGCCCTCGGAAAGGGCATCCGCCGCGGAAAGCACCTGCTCATCCATGCCGGTGTCGCCGGAAGCATAGGAATAAGTGGATGTGGTATATCCGTCCGCGTTTGCCAGGGATTCCAGGCTGCCCGCGTCGCCGGAGGCTCCCGTACCGTCAGCCTCCGCCGCTTTGGCATCGGTTGAAAGCTGCTGCGCGATTGCCTGCACCTGCTGCTTCTCGTCATCCGTCATCTGCACGGCATTGCCGGACGCATCCGTGATGGTCTGGGTCTGCATCTTTACATAAGTAAAGGTCCTGCAGGCTGCCTCTTCGTCGGATACCGTGATATTGCCCTGGGCAATGATGGCTTTCTCCATCTTCTTCTGGATCGTGGAGAGCCTCAGGTATTCGGCCACGGTATCCTCCGTAGCACCCAGCTTCTTATTGGTCTCGGTACTGTTGTCTTTTATAAACTGCTCCGCAGCGGACTGGATATCCGCTTTCTCCTGGTCCGTCAAAGACACGCCATATTCGGAGCTGTGCAGGTCCAGCAGGTACAGGTCTTCGATGGACGTCAGGAGCTGCTCCTTTACCTGGTCCGCGATCGTGGCATCGGAAGAAGCGTCGATCTTGGTGCTCCAGAAATCGCTGCCATAATACTGGGAATACATGCTGTCGTAATAGACCTGCATGAACTGTACAAAAAAGTTCGCGTTGGCATACGTCACGTCCACGCTGCCTGCGTCTGCCGACGCGCTGCCGGAAGAAGTAGCGGAACCGGACTCTGCCTGGATGGATATCGCTACTGCGTCATCTTTCGGTGTACCGCAGCCTGTCACAAAGATGCTCAGTGCCAGCACCATGGACATTGCTGCTGCAACAATTTTCTTCATAGGAACCTCCTAGCCCTTTCCATCTTCCCCAAGAAATTTTAAAAGCCGTGCCATGATAATACGCCCTGCGTGCGCGGGCACGTCCTGCTTCACCACCCTGAGGGTGATGAAATATTATGGATGATAGACGTTTAACGTTATAATTATACGTCATTTGGCAGTGCCGCACAACGATTTTTCCATGTCCGTAAGGAGCCCTTTCAGCTCGAAAAGCTGGTCCATTTTCTTCTTTTTCGGGTCCTGGGAGAACACAAATTCCGGTTCCGGCGCCGCGTGGAACAGGAGCCTCATCGGATAGCGCTGCAGGAAGGCAGGGATGGCTGCCGCGTCCAGTTCCGCTTTTTTGTAAAGGAGGAGCTGGACCTTGCTGCCTGTTTCTTTTACCTGCTCGATGTAGCAGCGGTGTGCCAGTGCCTTGATTTCCGCGGAAAGAAGGAGCAGGGAGACCGGGCGGGGCAGGTCGCCGAAGCGGTCCACCAGCTCGTCCTCCATCTCCATCCGCTCCTGCTCCGTCTCGATCTGGGCGATCCGCTTGTAGACATCCATCTTTGAGAATTCGTTAGAAATATAAGTATCCGGGATATAAGCATCCACGTTCAGGTCCAAAGAGGTCTCGAAGGAGTCCTGCACTTTTTCCCCACGCAGCCTGCGGATGGCAGTATGGAGCATCTTGCAGTACAGCTCATAGCCTACGGTTTCCATGTTGCCGCTCTGCTTTGCGCCCAAAAGGCTCCCGGCGCCGCGGATTTCCAGGTCCCGCATGGCGATGCGGATGCCGCTGCCCAGGTCCGTAAATTCCCGGATGGCGGCAAGCCTCTTTTCCGCCACCTCCGGCAGCACCTTGTCCTTGCGGTACATTAAAAACGCGCTGGCCGTGCGGCTGGAACGGCCCACCCTGCCTCGCAGCTGGTACAGCTGGGACACCCCCATGCGGTCCGCGTCCGCGATGATGATGGTGTTGACGTTGGAAATATCCAGCCCGGTCTCCACAATGGTGGTAGAGACCAAAACGTCGATCTCATCCCGGACGAAGGACATCATGACATCCTCCAGCTGGTTTTCCCTCATCTGCCCATGGGCGTACCCCACCCTGGCCTGAGGGACTAAATTTGCCACCCTTCTTGCCACGTCGGCGATATCCTTGACCCGGTTATAGACAAAGTAAACCTGCCCGCCCCGCTTTAATTCCCTCAGGATGGCTTCCCGGACGATTTCATCGTCGTATTCCATGACATAGGTCTGGATGGGCTGGCGGTCCGAAGGCGCCTCTTCCAGCAGGGACATGTCCCGGATGCCGATCATGCTCATATGCAGTGTCCTTGGGATCGGGGTAGCCGAAAGCGAAAGCACGTCCACCTGGGTCTTCATCTGCTTGATCTTTTCCTTATGGGCAACGCCGAAACGCTGCTCCTCGTCGATGATCAGGAGCCCCAGGTCCTTGAATTTCACATCGGAGGAAAGCAGCCGATGGGTACCGATCAGGATGTCCACAGAACCCTTCTTTACCCCTTCGATCGCCTTTTTCTGCTCCGCCGGGGTGCGGAAACGGCTGAGCATCTCCACCTTCACCGGGAAATTCTTCATCCGCTCCGTGAACGTATTGTAATGCTGCTCCGCCAGGATCGTGGTGGGCACCAGGAACGCCACCTGCTTGCTGTCCTGCACCGCTTTAAACGCGGCGCGGATGGCCACTTCGGTCTTGCCAAATCCCACGTCGCCGCAGATCAGCCGGTCCATGATCTTGGTGCTTTCCATGTCCTTTTTGACGGCTTCGATGGCGTCTTCCTGGTCCTTGGTCTCCTCATAAGGGAACATCTCTTCAAATTCCCTCTGCCATACGGTATCCGGCGAGAAGACAAAGCCCTTCTTCTCGCTTCGCAGGGCATACAGGTCCACCAGCTCCTGGGCAATATCGTCCACGGAAGCGCTGACCCGGTTCTTGGTCTTCTGCCATTCCTTGGAGCCCAAAGTGGAAAGCCTGGGCTTTTTCCCCTCCCCGCCGGTGTATTTCTGGATCAAATCCAGCTGGTTGGCCTGCACGTAAAGGGCACCCTTTTTGGCGTACTCGATCTTGAAGTAATCCTTCACCACGCCGCCGGCTTCGATCTGCTCCATGCCGCGGTAAATGCCCACGCCATAATTTTCATGGATCACATAATCCCCGGGATGCAGGTCGGAGAAAGAAGCGATGCGCTCGCCGTTTTCCTGCTTCTTGCGCCGTTTTTTCGGCTGCTTGCCCGGGAAAATATCCCCGTCGGCCATGACCGCGAACTTCAGCTGCGGGTATTCAAACCCGGCAGGGAGCCTGCCCGGCGTAAGCATGGCCTCGCCCGGGGAGATGGGATGCTGCGCGTCCTCCGTATAAAAGCAGCTGATCCCTTCTTCCAAAAGGTCCTGGCCCAGCCTCTTGGCACGGGTCCGGGAAGCGGAAACCAGAAGCACCCTGTATTTTTGGGAAAGCAGGCGCTCCAGGTCCTTTTTCAGCTCGTCGATGGAGCCATGGTAGTGGGGCGTGCTCTTCGCCGGCAGGGAAAAGGTTTCTTTTACATCCAGGTCTGCCGCCGGCTGGTCCAAAGCGGAAAGGGCCAGCACCGGGAAAGCGGAAAGCTCTTTTTTCACGCTCTCCTCCCCAAAGAATACCGGCTCCGGAAGGGGCTCGTCCTTGTCCTTTTTCCTGTGCTGCCGGCTGTCCTCCACTTCTTCCTGGATCTCCCGGATCCGCCCGAAGCACCGGTCCGAATCGTCCAGAAAGACGATCGTCTCCTGCGGGTCAAAATAGGAAAAGAAGGAATCCCGCTTCTCTTCCCCGCTGCCGGAACCTTCCTGGGAATCCTGCTTTTCCAAGGGGTAAATCCGCACCTGCCCAAGGTTTTCAATGGACCTCTGGGTGCCCGGGTCGTAGCTCCTTATGGAATCGATTTCATCATCGAAAAATTCGATCCGGTATGCTATGTCCTCCGACAGGGTGAACACGTCCACGATGCCGCCACGCACGGCAAATTCTCCGGGGGATTCCGCCTGGAAATTCCGCTCGTAGCCCATGGCGGAAAGCTTTTCCGCCAGCTCCTGGGGATCCTTTGTCATGCCGGTCTCCAAGGTTAAGACCTCGCCGCGGACTTCCTCCTTCGGGCGCAGCCCTTCCAGGAACGCGTCCATGGTAGTATAGACATCCAGCTCCGGCGCCTCGATCAGGCGCTGGTAGGCCAGGGAGCGCTCCTGCTGCAGCTCCCCGCTCCTGGTATAGGACGCGGCAAACAGAAAATCCTTGGCGGGGTAATAAACCGACTCCCTGCCATAGTAGGAGGCGTCCTCCATGAGCTCCCGGGCTTTCTGTTCCCGGAAGCTGATGATCAGGCACCTTTTCCTGCCCTGCGCAAACAGCTGTATGATATGGTTTTTCTGTGCTTCCAGGCAGCCCGTCATCTGGAGGGCGCCAGGCTCTTTCAGCGCCTTCCTGGCATTTTGTAAAACCTCGGACTCCTCCATGGGCTGTAAAATCGTCTGCATCTTATTGAACCTCGTCCGGCGACTCTCTGCGGTTGCACCGGTTCATGGCCTCGGAAATCTTTCCTTCCAGGATCAGCTCCACCGCTTCCTGGGCTTTCCCAATGGCTTTTTCTACTTTTGCACGGTCCTCGGCATTAAACCGTCCCAGGACATGGTCCGCCAGGTCCCAGCCTGCCGGCTTTTCCCCGACTCCCAGCTTGACCCGGGAAAACCCGTCGGTCCCCAGCTGGGCGATGATGCTCTTGATGCCGTTATGCCCGCCGGCGCTGCCCTTGGATTTGACCCTCAGGTGCCCCGGCTTTAAGCTGATGTCGTCAAAAACCACGATAAGGTTGGTATCCGGGTCTACTTTGTAATAGGAAAGCAGCGGCGCCAAGCACCTGCCGCTGTCATTCATAAAGGTCTGGGGCTTTACCAGGATCACCTTCTGGCCGGCCATGGTGCCTTTCCCGTAAAGGCCGCTGAATTTATTTTCATTTAACCGGATGCCCTGCTTTTCGGCCATGGCATCAATCACGTCAAAGCCTACGTTGTGCCGGGTATGCTCGTACTTTGCCCCAGGGTTTCCCAGCCCGGCAATGACGAACCATTCCGAATCTGTCTTTCTTCCGAACATGTTTCCTCCTATTTTCCTGCCGCCTTGCCGCAAGCGGCAGGGCAGGGCGCGCCTGCGTGCCATATGTGCGCGGCCCGGTGAATCCCAATGGGCACAGCGTACACCGAAGATAAAAACTGCTTTTCAGGCATTCTGGCACGGGCGCGGCTTTTTCTTTCTCCCTCACTGCAAAGGCCGGCGAAGCGCAGCCTTTACCTTCTCTCCTCCAGGATCTTTGCCGCCCGCTCCAGCTGCTCCCGGGTATTGACGCCCAGAAGCTCCCGGGCATCGTCCATGCAGCAGGCGCTTACCTGATCGCCCTGGCCCATCAAGATCATCAGGGTATCCGGCAGGTAATATTCGCCCTGGGCGTTGTCGTTCCGGAGAAGGTCCAGCGCACCGCTCAAAGCTTTGCAGTCAAACAGGTACATGCCGGAGTTGACTTCGTGGGAAGCCCTTTCTTCTTCCGTGGCATCCTTGTCTTCCACGCTCTTCACAAAATTGCCGCCCTTGTCACGGATGATCCTCCCGTATCCGGCAGGGTCCTGCAGCATGGCGGAAAGCACGGTGGCCTTGTCCCCGTTTTCCCGATGGTACCGGGCAAGCTTTTCCAGCGTCCCCGCGGTCACCAGCGGCGTATCCCCGCAGAGCACGAACACGTCCCCATCCGTACCGATAAAATCCTTCGCGCATTTTACGGCATGGCCGGTCCCCAGCTGCTGTTCCTGAAGCACAAAGGTAACCCCGCCCTCCTGCAGGGCTTGCCGCACCTGCTCATGCTTGTATCCCACCACATAGCAGATTTTCCCGGCACCGGCACCGGCGGCGGCTTCCTTTACATAGGAAGCCAATGGCTTCCCCTCAATGGTATGGAGCACCTTTGGCAAGTCTGACTTCATGCGGGTGCCTTTCCCTGCAGCCAGGATCAGTGCTTTCAGCTCGGACATTTATTTCTCCTTCCTCCCGAAAACGGGCACGGAAACATGCCGCGTATTCCATGGACCTACCCCTGTACGCGGCTTATTATCTCAGTATTTGATTGCATTTATCGTTTTGCAATTTGCGGCTCTTATCTTAACATATTTTCGAAAGGGCGGAAAGTGTGAAGCCTCATGTCATCGCCTGGCAAGGCGGTAACATGAGGCCGCGTCCTCACACGGAGCGTGATTTTTCATGGCGCGGCTTTCCCGCGCCTTGACGGGCATTTTCCCGGCACGTATAATCTATTCGAATACCGTAAAAACAAGGCAACTTTAGGAGAACGACATGTATCTGGCGGACGGCTGGAAAGATTATGAAATACTGGACTGCAGCGCGGGGGAAAAACTGGAGCGCTGGAAAAATTACACGCTGGTGCGCCCGGACCCCCAGGTGATCTGGAGCACCCCGAAAAAGCTCCCCCAGTGGAAGCATCCCAACGCCCATTACCACCGCAGCCATAAAGGCGGCGGGCAGTGGGAATTTTTTGACCTGCCGGAGCAGTGGTCCATCTCCTATAACGGGCTCACGTTCCACCTGAAGCCTTTCAAATTCAAGCATACCGGTCTTTTTCCCGAACAGGCCGTAAACTGGGACTGGTTCGGAGGCCTGATCCGGGACGCGCGGTCCCAGGGCAGGCAGGTCAAAGTGCTAAACCTTTTCGCTTACACCGGAGGGGCCACCCTTTCCGCCGCGAAAGCCGGAGCCAGCGTCACCCATGTGGATGCCTCCAAAGGCATGACCACCTGGGCAAGGGAAAACGCCATCTCTTCGGGACTGGGCGACGCACCGATCCGCTGGATCGTGGACGACTGCGTCAAATTCGTGGAACGGGAAATCCGCCGCGGGAAAACATACGATGCCATCATCATGGACCCGCCTTCTTACGGGCGCGGCCCCAAAGGGGAAATCTGGAAGATCGAAGACCAGATCCACCCCCTAGTGCACCTGTGCAGCCAGCTTTTGTCGGATGATCCATTATTTTTCCTGATCAATTCCTATACGACAGGCCTTGCGCCTTCTGTATTAAAATACCTGTTAGGAGTCGAGCTTGCTTCTTACCACACGCAGATCGAAGCGGACGAGGTAGGGCTGCCGGTTACATCCACCGGCCTGGCGCTTCCCTGCGGCAGCGCGGGAAGGTGTGTATTCCTGGGACAAAAAACGCACCTTTAAAATGCGGGCAGGGCACACGGAAAACGCTGTGCCGCCGCGCTTCAGGCGCCGGACAGAATAAATATTTACATATGCGCGCACGCGTGTGTGCGAAATGGAAGGAGAAAACATGAGTGACTTAAACGTTGTATGCCTGGATCTGGAAGGCGTATTGGTACCGGAAATCTGGATTGCTTTTGCAAATGCCACCGGCATCCCGGAATTAAAGCGGACCACCAGGGACGAACCGGACTATGACAAGCTGATGAAATACCGTCTTGGGATCCTGAAGGAACACCATCTGGGATTAAAGGAAATCCAGGAAACCATCGCTACCATTGACCCGCTGCCCGGCGCAAAGGAATTTCTGGATGAACTGCGCGGCATCACCCAGGTCATCATTATCAGCGATACCTTTACCCAGTTTGCCGGGCCGCTGATGGAAAAGCTGGGACGCCCCACCATCTTCTGTAATACCCTGGAAGTGGCAGAGGACGGCGAAATTACCGGCTACCGCATGCGCTGCCCGCAGTCCAAGCTGACCACCGTAAACGCCCTGCATTCCTGCGGGCTGGAAACCATCGCCAGCGGCGATTCCTTTAACGACCTGGGCATGATTAAGGCCAGCAAGGCAGGCTTCTTATTCCGTACCACGGACCAGCTCAAGAAGGATTATCCGGATATCCCGGCATACGAGACCTTCCCGGAACTTCTGGAAGCGATCAAGAAAGCCCTGTAATCCATGTATATTTTTGCCGGATGCCCATGCATCCGGCATTTTATTTTATGTCTTCCAGGCAGGAAGCATCTAGCGAATGGACAAGTCCTTACAAAGGAGGAACGCCCTTAAAGAAGAGTGAAAAAATCTCTTGAATGAGAAATGAGAAGCCTTTAAAAAGAGACCAGGAATCTCTTAAATAAATTAAATAAATAAGAAACGGGAATCCCTTATACGGGAAACAAGAATCCCAAAAAGGAGGAACTCACATGAGCAAATATACAGATGAGGCAGAGCGCCTTTTCCAAATCCAGTCACCCCACTATAACTGCGCCCAGCGGGTGCTCTGCGCGTTCGCGGAAGACGCCGGCATCAGCCAGGACCTTGCCTGCCGCATCGGCGCCAATTTCGGCGGCGGCATGAAATGCGGCTCCGTCTGCGGCGCTGTCACCGGCGGCCTTATGGTGCTGGGCCTTTTCGGGATCGACGACCCTAAGTCCGTCCAGGAATTCCTCTCCGCTTTCCGCGGAAACCATGACGGCATGTTCGAGTGTCAGCCCCTGCTGCAGGCAAACGCCAAAACAGGTCTGCCCCGCGCCCAGCACTGCCAGGGACTCGTGCTGGAAAGCATCGGCCTTCTGGAAAACATGCTGAGGGAAGCAGGAAAAATCGCATAAAAAAACGACCCCGCCGCGAGGGCATCCTTTTCCGGAATAGCGATCCGGGAAACAGGAGTATCGTCCCAAAGCGGCAAGGCTGCTTTTTCATCCCATACCAAAAAGGCCGGTTCCAACTGCCAGGCAGTAAGCCTGACGATTGGAAACCGGTCCTTTTTCTTTTAATGGATAAATGAATTACGCTTGGGTCAGCCGATCATCCCAGGGTAGCGCCCATATCTGCTACGACTGCAGCACCGGTCATGATGGAAGATGCGTCGCTTGCCAGGAAGGCAACTACGGATGCAACTTCGTTGACTTCGCCGAAACGTCCCAGCGGGATGGCTTTCAGCTGCTTCTTGCTGTATTCCGGATCCTCCAGCTGCTTGCGGTTCATCTCGGTCTTTACATAGCCCGGGCATACTGCGTTGACACGGATGCCATAGCGGCCGAATTCCATTGCGAAGCTCTTGGTCAGGTTCAGGACTGCTGCCTTGGATGCGCCATAGGTGGTCAGTGCCTTGGAGCCCTTCAGGCCGCCGATGGATGCCACGTTGACGATGTTTCCACCAGTGCCCTGGTCCATCATCTGCTTAGCGGCAAATTTTACGCCAAAGTAAACGCTGCGCAAGTTGGAATCCATAACCTTGTTGTACTGCTCTTCGGTCATGTTGATGGTCCACTCTGTAACTGCAACGCCTGCATTGTTTACCAGGATATCCAGCTTGCCGTAATGCTCAACGGTCTTCTTGACCAGGTTTTCGATCTCATCCACCTTCTGCACATCGGTCTTGATACCATAAGCGTCGCCACCCATGTCGATGATCTGCTGTGCCACCTTGTCGCAGTCATCCTGGTGGCGGGAAGTTACGACAACCTTTGCCCCAAAGTTGGCAAGGGTGACCGCAATGCCATAGCCAAGGCCCTTTGTGCCTCCGGTAACAATGGCAACTTTCCCGGTCAAATCAAATGTCGGCATTTTAAACGGTACTTTATTCTGGTCTAACATATTCTCCTCCTTATACCTATGGACGATTTTCATTTTTCGGATTTTTCAATAAATCCATACCCATTTGTTAACTAGTTTACAACGTTTCCCCGTATCTTTCCATCATTGTTTTAGGTTTCACATTGTACGGGCACAAAACCGTTCCTTTTGTCTAAGGAAAAAAGCCGCTCTCTCATCACTTTTGGTGTGATAACGCCGGAAAACCGTACGTTACGGCTGTGCGTCCCTATCGATTCCACTGTTATTCACTCTTTCCGGCATGACCTGGACTTTTTCGTGATGGACCGGGTGTATTTCGTACTTCTACGCTTCCGTAGATATGTCCAGCTTTTTCTCGTATTGATCGAAAATTTCCAGGTATTCCGCTTCCACCTCCCGGAAGGGGCGGAGGGTATAATCCGGCTTTTGGGATAAATGCGGCAGCTCCTCCTGTTTTTCCCCTAAAAGCTCCTCCAGGTCATAAGAAAGCTGCGCGGAATCGATTTCCGAAAGGGCTGCCTGCTCGTCCTCTGTCAAAACAGAGCCCAGGAATTTGCCGTAAATAAGGTCCAGCAAGTGATCCTCCTGCTGCCGGTAGCCCTCCAGCGTCTTCTTAAACGGGCTGGGCACGTCCGACAAATAGCATTCGCTGGCATCATGCAGGAGGCACGCCAGCACCATCCGGCGGGAAAGCCCCCTGGCCGAGGCCTCTTTGGCGCAGTTGATGCAGTGCTGCCCCACGGAATAGAACGTTTTCACGTGCCCGTTGCCACGGCAGAGCAGGGAAAGCGCATGGGCAATGTCACGGATGTCGATGAGGGATGCGTCCGGATGCACCGGGTCAAAATGTTTTCCTGTGTAGGTCGTAATCCAGTTTCCCATCAGAACTCGTATTCCTTTACCTGGGCGTTGCGGATCCCGAAGCCGGCAAATTCCTGGTTTGCCATATCACGGAAATAGGACTCCACCATCCGGGAGATGCCATTGTGCGCCACCAGGAGGTAAGTCTTCCCCGGCTCCTTTTTAATATCATCCAGCAGGTTGTAAACCCGCTGTGCCACCTTCAGCATGGATTCCCCGCCGCCGAAGCTGTCCACGAAATTTTCCTTGGCCTTGCGGAAGCCTTCCCCGTCCCTGGGCGTGCCTTCCCATTTGCCGAAATTCTGCTCTGTCAGCCGTTCCTCTGCCCGGAACGGCACGCCGGTCATTTCGGAAATCTCCTTCGCCGTATCATAAGCACGGCTTAAGGGGGACGAAAGGATCTCGTCAATATGGATTTCTCCCGCCTGGATCTTCTCCTGCAGTTCCCGCCCTGTCTGCCTGGCCTGCTCGTACCCCTTCTCTGTCAGCGGGCTGTCTGTCGCGCCACAGATTTTATTTTCCACATTCCACACGGTCTGCCCGTGCCGGACAAAATATACTTTTCCCAATGGTGCCTCCTATTTTTCTAGGAATTTGCGTCTTTTTCTGCTATAGTTCTTTCGGGATTTTTCCCTCGTTCCATTATAATCGGACAGACGCCGCATTCCAAATCGTCCTTAAGGAGAGCCGCACAATAAAAGATCTCGCTTCGCGTGAGAGCTCGGCCCATGCCATCGCCTTGACAGGCGGTGAGATAGAAAAGAGGAGAGCCACGACATTCTAAACCGCACTTCGTGCGGAGGCGTGACCTGCGTCATCGCCTTGACAGGCGATGACATAGGGCAATGCGGCTAGTACATCGTAAGGGATCCTCCCGCTGCCGCGGGTCCCTCCTTACGATAAAAAGAGGATAAAAGATGCCGGGCTTTAAATTCACAGATTACAGCAAAGCTGTCAAAGACGCAAAGAAAAACATGGCTGGGCAGCCATCCGGGACACCAAGGCATCAGGCAGAAGGAAGCACGAAAGAAGCTTCCGAAAGCAACGGCGCCGGAGAAACCCCGGAATCCGCTGAAGGCAGGATGGCTGATGATTCCGGGGATAACGCAGCTCCCAGTAGCACGGAAACGAGCGAATCCAAAGGCGAAGTGAGCGGGGAAGGCAAGGAGCCTGCGGTCCATGAGGACTGGACGGAAGTCCAAAAGCACCTGGTCCGGGACCTCATTTTCAGCATCCTGCTCTTTGTGGGCGTTATTGCCTGCATGTACCTGGTGGCAGGCTTTTTAGCCCGCAGCCTTATGGTCGAGAACCTGGTATCCCTCTTTGGGCTGGTCATCGGCTCATCCCTGCTGATGCCTTTTTACTCCCTCCTCTCCAGGCTGGATGCCATGGGGAAGCCGGAACAGGCTTTAAAAAGCGGCGTCCTGGCACTGGCCCTCATCTATGTCACCGCTGCCGTTTTATTCTCCATCCCGCTGCTTTCTTCCCTGTTCTCTTCGACACCGGGAAAGAATGCCAATACCGGCAACTACCACCATTTTTTCACGGATTTCGGGAAAAAGGACCTGGACGCGCTCATCCAGAAGAAATGCGCCGGCGCGGAAGGCACCCAGGTGGCGGCCATCGACCTGGATGACTACCATGAGGTTTTCTATCTCTCCGGGGACGAAGTCACTTCTTACGAATTTTCCCAGGAATACGGGCGCTACTTCTATCTTGGCACCCGCAAACTCCAATTCGAGGAAGGCCGCCACGCGGACTCCGCCACCTGGCAAAAGACCGTTTACGCCGACGCCAAGGCAAGCCAGCTGGCACACCACGTCCGCCTCTTCCATCAGGGGGACAGCGACCCCGCCTGGGGCGTGACGGAGACGGACCCGGAAAATACCCTGCAAATCAATGGGGAAACCCCGGATATCGTAGTGCCTTTGAAGATGGAAGACGGCTCCACCGCTTATCTCTGGATTTATAAGGACTTAGGGAATACGAAAAAGCTGGTCCCGGGCGATGTCGCTTTTGAAAATAAATGAAACCCATTGCCTGTGGAAATATCCGCCACTATTTTTCGGTAAAGGCAGGGTGCTCTTTTTCGAAAGAAAGGATCTGTCCGTAAGGACGATTTGGAATGCGGCGTCTGTCCTCTAAGGATGGTCTTATCATAGCCATATTATCCTACTATGTCAATAGGTATTATATGTTTTTGTAGGGCTATACAAAAAGCGGATGCTATTCCTTCATCCGCTTGTCACTCGTGTATAAAATTAGTCCTCTCAAATCCGTTTTGTATAAAATCAGTCCTATTAAACTCGTTTATACAAACGATTGATGTATAAATCCGGATTTGTAGATGCAAATCCCGCAATACTATCCAAGGCCACTTATGTGGTCCCCAGCTTTTTCCAAAACTTCATCGGGATTTTGATTTCTCATGATTTCCGATGCATTTTACGCTTTTTTCCCCAAAAAATGTCATCGGGATCCAGGTTTTTCCACTTTCCCGATGACATGCAAAGAGCGGCTGCCTTTTCGACAACCGCCCGCAAAATGCCCATGCAGCATCCTCGCCTTTGCATGCTGCACCCTCGTCATGCCCGTGCTGCATTCGCTTCTTTACCTGTTCCTGCACCTGTGCCCGCGCCAATCCCTTCTCCGGCATCGGCAAAAGCCGCTTTCTCATCCTTCCCTATCGGAGGAAGGGCGTATTTCTGGCGGTTCTTCCGGTATTCTTCCTGGAACTGCGCGTCTTCACGGCGCTTGAGCTCGTCCAGGTATTCATGGACTTCAAAAGCGTTGTCTTTAATCTGGATCAGGTCTACCGCAATGTTGGAACAGTGGTCCGCCACCCTCTCATAGTTTGTCGTGATATCCGAAAGCAGGAAGCCCATGTCAATCGAGCAGGTGCCCCGGCGCAGCCGGTTGTAATGACGCTCCTTGAGCTCGTCCGTCAGCCGGTCAATGGTTTCTTCCAAAGGCTCCACCTTATAGGCCAGGTCAAAATCATGCTCTTCGAGCACTTGGAATGCCATGTCTACAATATCTGCCACTGCCTTGGAATAAACGGACAGCTCGTCTTCCGCTTCATCCGAGAAAGCCAGCCCCTTGCTGTCCATTTCCTGTGCTTTTTCCACGATATTGACGGCATGGTCGCTGATCCGCTCCACATCCCCTATGGAATGGAGCATCATGGAAAGGCTGCGGCTGTCCTTTTCCGTAAGGTCCCGGCTGCTTACCTGGATCAGGTAGGTCCCCAGCCGGTCTTCAAACAGATCCACCGTATTTTCCAGCTCGTAAACCCTGTCCGCCTTTTCTTTGTCATAATTGCCAAGCTGCACCATGGCCAGGAACAGCGCTTTTTTCGTAAATTCCGCCATGCGGTCCATTACGCTGTGGCAGTTTTCCAGTGCCAGGGACGGATTCGCCAGGAAGCGTTCGTCCAGCAATGCCAAAGCAGAATCCGTTGCCTTCTGGGCTTCCTCTTCCTTGACGTCCTCGGCATTGTCCCGGACGGTTTTCGTGGCCAGTTTTTCCAGCCCTTTATGGAACGGGAGCAGGATACAGGTGGTCACAATATTGAAGGTACTGTGGATCACGGCAATGCTTGCCGCGTTCATGGTGTCATTCAAGAAAGTAAAATGGACGATGGCATTCGCCGTATAGAAGGCGATCATGAAAATCGTCGTGCCGATAATGTTGAAATACAGGTGCACGAAAGCCGCCCGCTTGGCGTTTTTGGATGTGCCGATCGCCGAAATCATGGCCGTCACGCAGGTGCCGATGTTCTGTCCCATGATAATCGGGAAAGCGGCGCCAAAGGTTACGGAGCCGGTCGTACACAAAGACTGCAGGATGCCCACCGAAGCGGAAGAGCTTTGGATGATCCCGGTCAAAACCAGTCCAGCTAGCATCCCTAAGAACGGGTTCTGGAAAGACAGGAACAAATTCGTAAACGCCGGCACGTCTTTGAGCGGTGCCACGGCGTCGCTCATGGTCTCCATGCCGAACATCAGGATCGCGAACCCCAAAAGGATCGTGCCGATATCATGCTTCTTTTCCTTTTTCGAAAACAAAACAAAAATGATGCCGATGGCGGCTAATATCGGTGAAAACGAAGAAGGTTTCAAAAGGGAAATCCAGATGTTCGTGCTCTGGATCCCGGTCAGGGAAAGCAGCCAGGCTGTCACGGTGGTACCGATGTTGGCACCCATGATGACTCCTACTGCCTGGGAAAGCTTCATTATGCCGGAATTGACAAACCCTACGACCATGACCGTAGTGGCCGATGACGACTGGATCACGGCGGTAACACCCGCCCCCAGCAGCACGCCTTTTAAGGGGCTGTCCGTCATCTTTTCCAGGACCTGCTCCATCTTGCCCCCGGAAACTTTGGTCAGGCCTTCTCCCATAATATGCATGCCATATAGGAAAAGAGCCAGCCCTCCTATCATCGTCAAAAGGTTCCATACGCTCATTACAGACTTCCTTCCGCTGATACGCCACGCGCTTTGTAATGATTGTAAAATCCCAAAAAAGCGCGCACTTAACCAATTTTCTCCAGACTCAGCCTTATGATAAGGGAGCCATGTAAAGTCTGTTTTGGCTGTATGTAAAGTTTTTGTAAAAATTGGAAATTCCGTCCCATGCCAGATGGCTGCCGTAAAATGCACTGGTCTCCCACCCCGGCCGCCACCGGTCATGCAGCCTTTTTCTCTCCATCCAAAAAGCGGCAGGTGTTTCCACCTGCCGCCAAAACCTTGTGGGTCAGTAACCAGCTTTCTCTCCAAAACGGCCGGCAAGGCCGGATGAGCCAGGTGCCCGCCGGACGGGTTCCAGAGAATCCTACGCCATCAGGTACTCGCCCAGCTGGCCGGCATTGTCCGCGACAAACCCGGCACCATATTGTTCCAGCTCTTCCCGGGTCCCATAGCCGAACGTGACGCCTGCCGTAGCGATCCCGTTTTCTTTTCCCGCCAGGATGTCGAATTTCCGGTCGCCCACGATAATGCAGCGGCTCTTAAATTCTTCCATGGACAGCCCTTTTTCCGTTTCCGAAAGCTCCGCGTGCCACTGCTTTAACGCATTCGCCAGCAGCGTCACTTTGTGCTCCGCGGTCTTGCCCTTGGGGGAGTTGTATTCTTCCTGGGGCGCGCCGATTACTTTTGTAAAATAAGAAGTGATGCCCAGATGGCCCAGCACTTCCAGCACCCTGGGATACGGCTTGCTGGAGCAGATGGCTAATACCTGCCCCGCTTCCTTTTCTTTCGCCAAAAGCCCTTCCATGCCATCGTACATCTCGGTCTCATAGACGCCCTTTTTGTCGTAATATTCCCGGTACTTGTCCACCATCCGGGCACTCATTTCATCGTCAAACCCGCAGAACTGCTTAAAACTCATGAAAAGCGGTGGACCGATAAACACTTCCAGCTTTTTCAAATCCGGCTCGTGGATGCCGATGGAATCCAGCGCATACTGCACCGACCTGGTAATCCCCGGCGCGGACTTGGACAAAGTGCCATCTAAATCATAAAAAACATAGGAAAATTTTCCCACCCTATGTTTCCTCCCTTCTTTTTCATTACTCTTCTATCACATCGCTTAGAATGCAATTGCCTTCCATCGCCAAAAATGCGATGCAAAAAGCCGTGCCATACATTTCATCGCCCGCAAGGTGATGAAGCAGCGCATACAATGCGTATTTTAAATGGCACGGCTTCTCTTTACAATCATTATTTCATACAAGGATACCCGTCTTGCAGATCCCTGGCCAGAATTCTTCTTACGAAAACCTTTCGTCGATGACACGCTGGGTTTT
>CADBRV010000117.1 GCA_902797185.1 uncultured Lachnospiraceae bacterium | reverse complement strand
GGTAGGCGAGACCATCCAGTACCAGATTACGGCAACGAATGATGGCAACCTGACACTGTCCAATGTCAAAGTAACGGACCCGCTTACGGGTGAAAACTGGACCATTGACTCCCTGGCACCTGGAGCATCAAAGAGCTTTGATACTTCTTATAAGGTAACAGAGGCAGACCAGAAGAACGGTACAGTTGTAAACGAAGCTACCGCGACCGGTACAGCGCCTGGCGGCAATGATATCACCATTATCCCGGGCAAGACCACAGACCCGGTACTTCCGGCAAAGGATAACAACACTACGACACCGGCAGCACCGACGACGCCGGGCCAGTCCAATGGACCGATTGCCGCCATCAAAAAGGCAGTCAAGACCGGAGACCCGATGAACGCAGGGCTGCTTACCGCAGTCATGGCATCCGCTGCTGCAGCGGCAGGTGGAGTTGCGGTAGCCGGAAAACGCAGGAAGAAAAACAGCAAATAATGCCATAAGGCAGAAAAAGGCATGCAGGAAGCCGGCCGGTAAATGAATTTACCTTCAGGCTGACGCAGGCAGAAACCAGGAGATGGCGAATCGTCCATCTGGAAAAAGACGGGCTCCCGAAAGGGAGCCCGTCTTTTTGTATACCTTAAGCTAAGGTAAGGAGAATATTGAAAATGCTTCTGTTATTTATCGTAAGGAGGAAACCGCTCCAGCGGGGGGATTCCTTGCAATTCATTAGCTGCATCATCCAAAGGGCGACTTGAAGTATTGAATGCGGCGTCTGTCCTTTCTTCATGCGGATTTTGTCTTACGCTATGCAGGACATGTATAGAAGGGTGGACTTTTCAAAATAAAAGTATATTATATAGGCGTTGAAAACATATTGGGAAAATAAGGGCAGCGGGTTAGCGTGGCTGTCATAGAATCAGCCAAAGCGCGGAAGCCGTACATCACATCACAAAGCGAAAGGTATGTGGTCGATGGCTCGGAGCGTATGGGATATGCGCAGTGACATATGGCATATCCCATCAGCAAGGCCTGGGGGCTGTACGTTATATTTCGACAAGCAAAACCTGGCTGTCCAGAAAGAAGGAAAAGACCATGTTTCATTTGAAGAACCCATTTGTAGGGCGGTTCATGGCATGTCTGGCATGTATCCTTTCCCTTGCCCTCGTTATCATATTGACGCCGGTAACGTCTATGGCAGGCGAGGGATCGGCAGGAACAGGCAGCGTGTCCGCGGATGCCGCAAAGACAGGAAAAACAGGGACAGCCTTAGACAGTACTTCGGTCCAGTCGGGGGCCAATGATACGACGGTGAGCGTCACCATCACGTTCCGTTCCAATGTGCCCCAGGCACATTTCTCTTCCGGGTCTGGCACATATAAAGTGGTTGCTAATCCCGGAGACCATATCACGCTTCCCACATCGGACGATGTATCCCTGACAGGAAGCCAGGCCAGCCATCTGGTCGGGTGGTCCACCACTCCGAAGACGGCTGTGGCAGAATATGAGCCGGGTGCGGATTATGTAGTTCCAAACAGCGGCGTGACGCTTTATGCGATTTGGGAAAAGACGGTGACACTCGCTCCGGAACTTACCAACATCTCTGCTTATTACATGGTAGTAGATACCAGCGGGAATATTTATGAAGAGGGCGTGTTGGATGGCTCTACCAGCATTAATATCCCCGGGCTGCAGATTGCGGAGACCTTTGTCAATGTGTTTGTAAAACCCAATGATAATTACCTTCTGACCAGGGTGGATTCCAAGGATATCAACAACTTCATCTATCCCCTTTCCGGTTCTTCTTACGGCAGGCCGGGTTCCTATGTCAAATCTTCTGATATCGCGCGGATGAAGGCAGACGGGTATCTGGGGACTTTCGGCTGGGGCATGGCATACCACAAGGACGGGGACGTGCTTTCCGTCAATGCTTCTGCAGTGCAGCCGGTGCCGGAAGCTTCAATCGTGCCGGACAAGACCACGAACCTCAAAGAAGGGGACGTAATTACGCTGACAGTAACGCTGAAAGCAGGGGATATCGACAACCAGTATTCTGCTTCCCTGCAGGGGACGCCTATCGTTTATGTAGGCCATTCTTCTTCTGACGCGAAAGCCCTGCCCCTTTCCAATATCCAATCTGTCGGTGATGACAAATATACAGGGACCGTACAGTATATGCTGACGGCAGATGACATCGCGCAGGACCAGCTGCAAGCCGTGGTTTCAGCGACCTTTAACTATAAGTATGCGTATGGCATTTCCAATGATAGTTCTACGCAGCATACCTTGGATTCATCCGCGGTCGTTACTGCCCATAGCGCTACCATCACGATTGACGGATACAGCGCGCATCATAACGTAACTTATACCTACGCATATGACGGCCCGTCCACCCATCCCGACAATATGCCGTCCGTGCCTACGGATTCGAAAAATTATTGCAAGGGCAGCAAGGTAACCCTTCCTTCATCGCCGGCGGTTGGAGACACGGTAAGGGATGATACGAATGGAGGAAACTGGAAATTTACCGGATGGTATCTTTATGACAGCCAGGCAACCGGCACCGTCACCATGGGAGACAACGACCTGGTAGTCGAAGGACGCTGGACCTTTGAAGCGGATAAAGACCAGTTAAATTATGATGCCAATACCAATGGGGAGGCATATTCCGGTACTACCCCTGCTACAGAAGGCGTTACCGGAGGGCTGGTAGTGGCAGCCCGGAACGGGTTTGCCAGGGATGGATATAAATTCCTCCTTTGGAATACGCAGTCAGACGGCCAGGGCAGGACCTATTATGCCGATGTAGACCATTACCTTCTGGCCACCGGCAATGACGTGCTTTATGCGATCTGGGAAAAAGCCAGCCATGTCAATTATGTCTATAATTGGAGCGGTACAGACGGGTTGGATACATCTTCTTTCCCGACAGAAGTGACCACGACACCAGAGGATTCCACGGATTATTATGTAGGGGATACCGTCACTGTAACCACAGAGCCTCAGGAGCGCACCGTGGATGACCCTGCAAACCAGGGCACCTGGGTATTCGGCGGATGGAAGCAGGATGGTAAAGATGCCGGGAGTAGCCTTACAATGGAGAAAGGCGGCATCACGCTGATCGGTACCTGGACCTTTGAACCATATAATACGCTCCGCTACGATGGCAACGATGCGGACAGCGGTTCCGTGGCAAATGGAAAAGGAGCCGCAGGTTCCTCTGTTACCGCGGCAGAAAACGGGTTTACTAGGAACGGTTACCAGTTCACCGGCTGGAATACGAAAGCAGACGGCAGCGGTACATCCTATGCACCAGGTGCAGCATATACGTTAGTGAAGGACTCGGACAACGTGTTATATGCCCAGTGGAAAAAGGTCGGTAACACGACTCCTTCTAACGGGAATAATAGATCAAATGGAACGAACGGATCGAATGGAACGAACGGTGCAAATGGATCGAATGGTTCCAATGGGGCAAATGGTGCTAACGGTTCCAGTAATACAAATGGCGCAAATGGTGGTGGATCCGGAAGCAGCACTTCCAATGGGACAGGGATTGCCCAAAGCACTTCCGCAGGTCCTGGCAGCACGATCCAGAGCACAGGTTCTAAGAATGGTTTCCAGAGCCGGGCCAGCGCTTTGAAGAATGGCAGCCCGGTTACCGGCGACCCGATGGATACCGCTGTATACGTCGTACTGGTCATTGCGGTAGCTGCATTGTGTATCGTGCTGGGCGTACGCCACGCAAAGAGGAAAAACAAGTAATCGTTATAGGCAGAAAACCTAATATATTGCAAATGAAGAAACTGTGGAAAGCGAAAAAATGTTTTCCACAGTTTTTTTGTGGCAACATCAAACTGCCATGCAAAACAATATCGAAATAATGATAATATTATGATAAAAAATAGATATAAAGGAGGCGGCTCTATGATTAATATTAGACCGGTTTCGGATCTTAGAAATAAATTTCCAGAGATTGAAGAAACTGTTATTGAATCCAATTCGCCAGTTTTCCTTACGAAAAATGGCTATGGCACAATGGTTCTTATGAGTATTGAGCAGTATACGGCTTTGACGGAAGATATAGAACAAAAGCTGGATGAGGCAGACGCAGTTGCCGAAAATACATCTGTGCGTTATTCGGCATCTGAGGTTTTTGGCAGGGCAAGGAAGAAAATAAATGGAGCAAAAAAAGTATAAACTGTGTTTCCTTCCACTGTTTGAGGAAGATCTGGATGAAATCACAAATTATATTTCAAACAACCTGCAGAACCCGGATGAGGCGATTCATTTAATTGATGATATTGAAAATGCAATAAACCAGCGTTTGGAAAATCCACTGGCATTTGCGCCTTTTCAATCATCAAAGGAAAGGATTTATCCTTATTATCGGATTAATGTAAGAAATTTCTCTGTCTTTTATGTTATTATCGGAGATGTAATGGAAGTCTGCCGAGAGCTATATGCAAAAAGAAATCTGGATATGCTCTTGTAGAATTTGACTTTCAAGTAGAAAGGCCATGGAAAAAGCAACCGCTTTTTCCATGGCCTTTTTATACCTTACGGCACATTTGCTTTATGCCTTGCGGTAATGTTTTTT
>CADBRV010000116.1 GCA_902797185.1 uncultured Lachnospiraceae bacterium | reverse complement strand
TCCCTGGGCACCGCCAGGGGAAGCAGGACGGGGGCTGCGTGCGGAAAACGGCGACGCTGGCCGTAAAACAGCGGAAGAAGGCACACGCCGGCCTTGACGGCGGAGAAATGACCACTCACAGGAGGAAACTCCGAAAAAGGATGAAAAAGCCTAGATATCAACATTAGATTGCAAAAAAGCAGTAAGCGAATGTGGAAAAAGAGCTGGAAAGCGGTTATTTTTTCGCATTCGCTTTTTCTTTTTGGAGGATGAAATGGAAATCATTAAAAAGCACACTACTGTTAATTTCTCAAAAGGAAATTCTGGAAGAAAATACATTGTGATTCACTATACCGGGAATAATACCGACACGGCAGCCGGAAACGCCAATTACTTTTCCAGCGTAAATAGGCAGGCATCGGCGCATTATTTCGTAGAGGAAAAGGACGTTTATGAAGTCGTATCTCCTGATGACACGGCATGGGCGGTTGGCGTGAATTACGGAAGTAACAACCTTTTCTCCATTTGTAAAAACAAAAATTCCATTTCCGTTGAAATGTGTAGCACTGGAGGAAAGATTGCAGATGCTACTTTTAAAAACGCGGTGGAACTTACAAAAATCCTGATGGCACGATACGGCATCCCATGTGGTACGGCATTATGATGTTTGCAGTAAGCGTTGTCCCGGCTGGTCTGGCTGGCTGCCTCCGGATGAATCCATCTGGAAGAAATTCAAGGCAGAAGTAAGCGAAAAATCTACCGTGGCAGATAGTACAACGGCAGCCCAGGCGGCTGGCACTGCCAGCAAGGTTGCCGTGGATGGCTGCTGGGCAAAGGACACGACTACTAAAGCCCAGCAGGTTTTTGGGACGCCTGTTGACGGTATTGTATCCGGGCAGAATGTGAATAATTGCAAATACCTGAGGGCATGTTTGTCCGGCGTTTGGGAATTTTCTGCCCATCCTACTGGATCGATCCGCTTTAATCAAAGCAATCCAGCGTTGGGCAGGAGCCACAGTGGATGGGATTGCAGGAAAAGAAACAGTGGAAGCCATGCAAAAGAAATTAGGCGTGACCGTAGATGGCTATCTTGGTGAGGTTACATGCAAAGCTTTCCAGGAGTGGCTTAACGAACAATAGGATTGACTAAAATAGTCAACGAATGACGCTTTTAGTCAAACATTTAGTCAAAAACGGGGTGGCAGAGATGCCACCCTATTTTTGAGCACAAACGAGGGGCAAAAAAGGGGCAATATGGTATACTTTGATGTGCTTGTATGGGCGGTAAATCCGCGAAATGTGCTAATATGGTTTTCTATGAATGGGCTTTAAGCAAGTGGTATTATCATATACACACGGTGAAAAAAACATGCAGGAAGTCATCAATTTTATTGATGCTCAAGAGGAGGTATCAACATCAACTATTATAGCGTATGTGTTGCAAAGAGATTATGAACAATGGAAACGATAGTATAATATCGAAAAGGAGGAAAGATGGCAGAAGGATCCTGCAGGAAGGATGAAAAAACTATGCCATCGAAATTATGATATGAAAAAATCAGTGATTGTAGGAATTGTTGTAGCGGTTATCGTCACTATTTATATGTATTTTAAAGATGCAAAAGAAGACGAAGAAGAATGAAAGGCATGAGGAAAAACAGAAAAATATAGGATTATGGAAGAAGAAAAATGAACTCCGCAGCAGCGGTACGAAAAGAAAAATGGCATTATTGTGAAGGGCTTTAAAGTAAAGAAAAAGCTTGCCGAACAGTTTGCCGATGCATGTAAGCGGGCGGGCATCAGCCAGGCGCAGGCAATTTCGAATTTGATGCATGCAGGAGTTTGTCAAAGAACATTAAGAAATGGTAAACAGAGGACGGCCTTTGGGCTGTCCTTTTTTCGTATGAAATCTACAGCGCATTAATAGCATATTGTGTGATATGATTTTATTGATATGAAAACAAAAGGCTTTGAACATACAGGGCAGCAGCCTGCCTGCCATATAGAAAGCGTAAAGCGATGAAATTTTATGAAAGCGGGAAGGACAACGCAAAATCGATTCTGTTTATTCCGGGCAATCTGATGAGTTGGAGGCAGTTTCGGGAAACCATGTATCTGCTGGATGACACATTTCATGTCATTATCGTCGGCCTGGACGGGTTTGACGAGTCAGAGGATACCGAATTTGAAAGCTTCCACCTGGAAGCGGATAAGATCTGTGACTGGATCAAGGAAAACCTGGGCGGCAAGCTGGATATCTTGTTCGGCGAGTCGGTCAATATGGGGATCGGCATCAGCATGACCAGGCACAGGGATGTGCGGATCCGCCATTTTATCATGAATGGCCCTCAGTGGCTGGATTATGGGCTTTTCAATTACAATTACCGGCTTTATGCGCGCAGCCAGAAGCATATCTTGAAGCGCCTCAATGAAGGGCATCATTCGGGAAAACTTCCTATCTACATGAAATATTTTATCCGGCGGAACCGGAAAGAAGGCGGCAGGATGCTCAGGAGCTACTGCCTGACTGCTTCTTACCGCAGTATTTTCCGGGCAGACATGGAAGCGTGGAAGATGTTCCAGATCATCCCCTGCTGCCTGCCGATTACCACAACGAAGGCGCACATCTGGTATGGTGCCAAGGAACCGAATATCCATCGCTCGGTAAAGCGCCTTACCAGGCTTTATCCCAACTGGGAGCGCCACGCCTTCCCGAATTTCGGGCATGGGGAAAGCGTGGATAATCCGGAACTTCTGACAAAGTGGATTCGGAAAATGGCGAAAGAAGAAGGGATCCTTGAATAAGGGATCCCTTTTACTTTGTTTAAATGTTTCGTTCTGACTGCAGGATTTTTGTGTCAGCATTTCGATTTTCCTATTAAATGCTGGCAGTGCCCGGTTGTCATTTGCATGCCGGCAGCTGGCCTGCGTGAAGATGCATCTTATTAGATTATCTTTTACTGGGATGCAGGTTTCTGCATGCCGGCCCGGTCCGTACAGCTTCACATGCGAAATGTTCTTACAGGCGTGCAGGAGCTGTCATGAAATAATGCAGCTGGCCCGCGGGTTCAGCATCCGATCTTCTTTAAAAACAGGCGGACCAGGGCATAATACCGGTCCGGGTCTGCCAGGATGGACTGGGCGTGCCCCGCGCTTGGGATCAGATGGAATTCGCGGTAGCTTTTGGTGGCTTTATACATTTTCCAGCTGTTTTCGGGCAGGATGTACTGGTCCTTGCTGCCATGCAGGTACAGGATAGGGACCTTGTTATGGGCGAGGGAATCGATCGGCTTCATCTGCCGGAAGGAATAGCCATAGCGTATCTGCGTCGCGTAGGACACCGGGAAGCATAGAAATCCCGGAAGGTGGATCTTGTTATGGATAATCCGTTTCAGGATGGGCCAGAATTCCGCATAACCGCAGTCGGAAACCACAAAATCCACGACCTGCCGGTATTTCAGCGCAAAGATGGAAACGGACGCGCCCATGGATTCGCCATGGAGCCCCAGGATGATGTCGTTGCCGAATCGCTGGTGGCATTCGTCAATCACGCAGGCCAGGTCCCGGCTTTCCCGGATACCAAACGTGCAGAAATCCCTCTCGTTGTCGCCCCATCCCCGCAGGTCATAGATGACGCAGTGATATCCCAGTTCCAGATACATCTTGACATATTTCAGGCATCCGAAGCGGGTATCGTTGTACCCATGGGAAAGGATGACATATTTTTTGGAATCGGCATTCTGTTTCAGGTCCCTGCAGAGTTCCGCATGGATCCGGTATCCGTCCCAGCTTTTTACAAAAAACGTGGTGCGGTCTACCTCTTTGAAAAACCCGGTATCATAAAATGCCTTCTGCTGTTCCAGGGACTCGTCTGTAGACAATCCTTTTGCATCCATAATGTAATGGGCAAGCCCGAAATTTCCCGCGCAGAAAGCGGTGGAAGCGGCAGCTGTGGCGATAATGGCCGCCTTTGTCTTTTTCTTCATGATTGCCCCTCCTTTTTTATTGTTTTTTCCGTGTATCAGGGGAAGAACGGGATCCCGCGAATGTTTTGCTTCAGCACGTAACCTGGCCGGAAACATCCTGCCAGCACCTCGCACGAAGTGTAAAGGTAAATGGCACGGGACCCGTATTCCGGTTTTCTATCCCTTTTTTCTTTCTTCCTATTATAGACGGGAATTGTGGCCGGAAAAAGAACAGAGGCTGTCAATCTGCGACATTTTCAGAAAAATGTAATTGGGCGTGCAATAATATGTGGGAAAGCGTACTATAAATATAAGAAATGACAGAGGCATCATTCCAAATCGCCCTGAAGGAGAGCCACGCCATGAAAGATCACGCTTCGTGTGAGGCGCGGCATGCGTCACCGCCTTGCCAGGCGGTGATATAGGACGGTGCGGCTGGTGCATTGCAGGGAGTCCTCCCGCTGGAGAGGACCCCTCCTTGCGATATATGCGATATATAAGAGGAGAGGGGCTTATGCCTTTTGTAGAATTCCAGGACGTGGTAAAGGAATATGGCAGCGGCGAGTCCGTAGTCCGGGCGCTGGACGGTGCCAGCTTTTCCGTGGAAAAGGGGCAGCTGGCGGTGATTTTGGGTGCCTCCGGGGCGGGAAAAACTACCGCATTAAATATCCTGGGCGGCATGGATACGGCAACTTCCGGCAAGGTCTTTGCCGCGGGGCAGGACGTGACCGGCTTTTCCAAAAAGCAGCTGGTGTCTTACCGGCGCCATTCCATCGGTTTCGTGTTTCAGTTCTACAACCTGGTGCCAAACCTGACGGCTTTGGAAAATGTGGAACTGGCAGGGCAGGTTACCAGTGGTTCCATGGACCCGGCGGAAGTCCTTGGAAAAGTCGGCCTGGGCGACCGGCTGGACCATTTTCCCTCCCAGCTTTCCGGCGGCGAACAGCAGAGGGTGTCCATTGCCCGTGCTTTGGCAAAACGTCCGAAACTGCTGCTCTGCGATGAGCCGACAGGCGCGCTGGACTACCAGACCGGTAAGCAGATCCTGAAACTCCTACAGGATGCCTGCCGGAAAGACAAGATCACGGTCTTGATTATTACCCACAATTCCGCACTGGCGCCTATGGCGGACTGCCTGGTGCGTTTTAAAAACGGGATGGTTTTAAGCGAGAGCCAGAACCCCCATCCCACACCGGTGGAAGAGATCGAATGGTGACAGCATGGACGCTTCTTTTCTTTGCTTTTCCGGTGAAGCGTTTTCGATTCCTCAGAAGAATTTGTAGAAAGACAAGTGGCGGCAGGGAGGCAGGCAGTGCAGCGGTTTTGCAGTTCCTAAGGCAGCGTTGAAACAGGTCGGGTGGTAAGGATATGAATGCTTTCCATAAAGATATATGGCGGGCCCTGGAACAGGGTAAGAAAAGCTTTTTCGCCATCATAGTGATTACAATCCTTGGCGTTGCCATCCTGTCGGGGCTTCGTGCGTCCTGCGTGGACCTTAGAAAGTCCGCCAGCCGTTTTTTCCAGCAGCAGGGGCTGCATGATTTCCAGATCCAGTCCACCCTTGGGCTTACCGATGAGGATGTAAAAGCGGTTGCGGGGGAAAAGGGCATTTCCGCGGCGGAAGGCATTTATTCCCAGGACATTACAATGGAAACAAAGTCCGGGTCGTCGTTTACCCTGGTGGTACAGACACTGGGAGAGGAAAGCATCGACGTACCTTATATCGTGGATGGCAGGATGCCCAAAGCAAAGGACGAGGCGGTCCTTACAGAAAAGGCTGCAGAGGACGCGGGACTTGGGATCGGCGATAAGATCACGATCCCCCAGGAAGACGCTTCCAGCGACGCGGCGCGTTTTACCACGACAGAGTTTACCATTGTCGGAATTGCCATCGCCCCCAGTTCCGTGAACAATCCTTTTGGATCTGTGTCTTATCGGGATACGTCGACAGATGCGGATAAAGCATGGATCCTTTCCGAATCGGTAGATATCAAAGCATATACAGCCATTGTAGCGAAAATGGAAGGATCCGGCCAGCTGTTCTGCTATGGGGATGCTTATACCCAAAAGCGGGACCAGGTCAAAAAGCGGATCGAAGAGGATGTCATGGAGCGCCGGGAAAAGGCGCGCACTTCCCAGCTGAAAAATGATGCCCAGGAGAAAGTAGGCCAGGCAAAAGAAGAAGCATCAGAAAGGCTCGAAGCGGCTAGGCAGGATCTGGCAGACGGGCAGAGCCAGCTGGACTCCCAGCTGACCGAGGCAAAAAGCCAGCTGGATTCCTCCACCGCCCAGCTTTCGGAAGGATGGCAGAGCTGGAAGGAAGGCAAAGCCCAGCTGGATGCACAGAAAGAAAGCGCTTATGCGCAGATTGCATCCGGCAAGGAGCAGCTTTCCTCCGGCAGCCGGCAGCTTGCGCAGCAGGAAGAGCAGCTGGAGCAGCAGCTTGCCCAGGTGCAGGATGGGGAGAAGCAGTTAGAAGACGGCATAAGCCAGGCGCAAAGCGGCCTGTCCCAGGTGCAGGATGGCATAGCACAGGTCCAGGCAGGATTAAGCAGTATCCAGGCGCCCTTGGACCAGCTGCAGTCACAGATGGACCAGGCTAAGGCCCTGCGGGACCAGCTGCAGCAGGAATATGACAGCCTTCCTTCAGAGGAGGAAAATTCCAGCGGCACGCAGGATCCGGGGCAGGGCAGTGCTTCCGGCAGCGCACAGGAACCTGGACAAGGAGGCATTTCCAGTGGCTCTCAAGGCACCGGCCAGGGAGGAAATTCGGGCAGCTCCCAGGGAAGCGGTGGCCAGGAAGGCGCATCCGGAGGGAAGGAAGAGCTGGCGGCACAGATCGCACAGCAGGATGCTTTGATCGGGCAGCTGGAAGCGCAGCTTTCCGCCGCCCAGGAGCAGGCTGGTCCCCAGAAAGAAGCACTGGAAGGGCAGCTTTCTTCCCTGCAGCAGCAGGAGCAGCAGGCACAGTCCACGCTGGAAGGCCTCCAGTCACAGCTTTCCTCCCTCCAGGAAAAGGAAGGCCAGGTAAAGGACGGGCTTGCGCAGATCCAGCAGCAGAAGGAGCTTTTAGCCCAGAAACAGCAGGAGCTTGCCGACCAGGAGGCGGAAGCAGGCAGCCAGTTTGCCTCCGCGGAAAGCGCGCTGGAAGCATCGAAGAAGAAGCTGGTGGATGGACAGAAGGAACTGGAAAGCGGAACCGCGGCTTATGAACAGGCAAAAGAAGAAGGGGAACAGCAGCTTTCCGATGGCTGGGATGCTTATTACCAGAACAAGCAGGAAGCCGAGGATAAGATAAATGATGCCCAGGACCAGGTAGACAGCATCGAAAACGCGGTCTGGTATGTCCAGGACCGGGATTCTTTGTCTGGCTATTCCAGTATTTCCATCGACGCGGATTCTATCGAGTCCTTGGCGGCAGTCTTCCCCATTGTGTTCTTCCTGGTGGCAATCCTGGTGAGCCTGACCACGATTACAAGGATCGTGGATGAGGACCGGGGGATTATCGGAATTTATAAAGCCCTAGGCTTTACGGATGGGGAGATCCGCAAGAAATACATGGTTTATGCCTTTTCCGCGGCGGCGATCGGCAGCGTCTTGGGGACGGTTTGCGCCTTTTTTGTCCTGCCGTATATCCTGTTTACGGTATTTAAGACCATGTACCTGCTGCCGCATTATGAATTTCATGCGGTGCCGCTGTTCGGGCTTTTAGGGCCGGCGTTGTTTATCGCAGGCATCCTCCTGGCGGCGAGAAGCAGTTGCCAGAAAGAGCTGCGGCGCATGCCGGCAGAGCTGATGCGTCCCAAATCTTCCAAGGCTGGCACAAGGGTTTTCCTGGAGCGCATGAAACCGGTATGGTCCAGGATGGGCTTTTTGGGCAAAGTGACCGCCCGGAACCTGTTCCGTTATAAAAAGAGGATGCTGATGACCGTCTTTGGCATCGCGGGATGCATGGCACTCCTGATCTTCGGTTTTGCGGTAAAGGATTCGGTATCTGCCATGCGCGCAAAGCAGTATGGGCAGGTTTACCGCTGGGACCTGATGGCGGTCAGCAAGAGCGGCGGACAGGACAAATTGATGGACGCTTTGAACGGAAGCGATGAGGTAAAAGACGTCCTGCCGGCTTACATTACGACGGCAGAGCTTTCCAATTCCGATGGGAAGGAGATTTCCGTCCAGGTCATCGTGCCGGAGACGGAAGAAGATTTTTCAGATTACATCACGCTGGGTGGAGTGGGAAAAGAAAAGGACAGCACCTTTACGCTGGAGGACGGGAAGATTTATGTCACCCATAACGCGGGAAGGCTCCTTGGGCTCTCTGCAGGCAGCAGCTTTACCCTGCAGCTTCCGGATCTTTCTTCCGGGCAGTCAAAAATCAGCGGCATTACCGAAAATTACCTCGGCAACAGCGTATACATGACAAAAGATACCTATGAGCAGCTGTTCGGGGAAACCTGGGAAGCCAACGGGGTGCTGGCACATCTTTCCTCTTCCTGCAAGGACCCGCAGAAGTTGGGCAAAAGCCTGGAAAAAGAAGACGGGGTCATGACCGTAACGACCATGGCGGGGCTGGCCGATTCCTTCCGGGATTCCTTTAAGCTGCTGGATATGGTGGTCTATGTGCTCATCGTCATGTCAGCCGGACTGGCCTTTGCGGTGCTCTTTACGCTATCCACGACCAATGTATCGGAGCGTGTCAGGGAGCTTGCCACCATAAAAGTACTGGGATTTTACGATTCCGAGGTGCATGCTTATTTGAACCGGGAAACGTTCTTTTTAACGTTCCTGGGTATCCTGGGAGGGCTCCCCTTGGGATGGGCACTTTCCCAGACTCTGGTTTACATCCTGCATATGCCGGCCGTGCAGCTGCAGGTATCTATCCGGTGGCAGAGCCTGCTTTATTCCGCCGCTCTTACCATGCTGTTCGCGTTCCTGGTGAGCCTTCTGATGGACCGGGTGCTGGACAGGATCGACCCGGCCAGCGCGCTGAAGAGCGTAGAATAAATAGAAATCGAATCGCAGGCAGGAGCCTGCTTGAAAATTTCAGGAAATGTACTATTATGAGCCGTGCCATAAGGATGCGCTTCGTCACAAGAAGAAGCGCAGGCACGGCTTAACTGCATATTTTTTGCCGGAAAAAACGCAGTAAAACCTGCATGCGTCTGCCAATAGAAAAAAATATAGGGTAAATACAGATAAGAGGAAACAGCAACAGATGAAAGAAGAATGGATGTCCGTTTTGGACAAAAATATATATGCCCACAGGGGCTACCACAAAGGGAAAAACAGCCCCTTCCCGGAGAATTCCCTGGCAGCCTTCCGGCGGGCAAAGGAAAACGGCTTTGGGGCGGAGCTGGACGTGCACCTTTTAAAAGACGGGAACCTGGCAGTGATCCATGACAGCGAGCTGGAGCGCATGACCGGCAGGGACGGTGTCGTGGAGGACCTGAAGACGAAGGATTTGAAAAAGTGCCACCTGGGCAAAAGCGGTGAAACGATCCCCACCTTTGAAGAAGTGCTGGACGTGGTAGATGGGAAAGTCCCTTTGATTATCGAGCTGAAAGGCTGGAAGCACAACAGCAAGGCACTCTGCCAGAAGACGATGCAGGTGCTGGACCAGTATAAAGGGGTTTACTGCATCGAAAGCTTCTATCCCAGCGTTGTGGTCTGGATGAAAAACCACCGCCCGGATGTGATCCGCGGCCAGCTTTCCCAGAATTTCTTAAAACGCCCGGAAGGGCTGCCCAGGCCGGTGGCCTATATGGCGACGCAGCTTTGGGAAAATGTATTGGGGCAGCCGGACTTTGTGGCGTACCGTTTTGAGGACCGGGATGACGCCAGCAACCGCAACGCGATACAGAAGAAAAAGAAGAAAAGCGCCCTCTGGACCATCCGCAGCCTGGAGGATTACCATACGACCCTTTCGGAAGGAGCATGGCCTATTTTTGAAAATTTTGAACCGGATGTCCTGCCGGAACGTTGAAAAAAAGCACCTGCTGTGCTAGAATTCTACCGTATTTATTTCATTACCAGATGGTGATGAAATGGGTCGTGCTTACGCATAAGCGCGTATTTTTATGGCACGGCTTTCGATTTTGATATCAGAAATGCAGGGAAGGAGACTTTCCCGTCCAGGCGCCGCCAGAGATAGCCTGCCAGAGGCTGCAAGCAGGTTTCGGAAGAGGACGGAGGAGGAACGCTCCGGAGCAGGCTGTTCGAATCAGCGTTTACCAGGGAGACCTGCCAGCAGCAGGGACCCGGCGCTTGGAGGGCAGCACGTAAGGTGCGCGTTAAGCACGTTCGAGTGGGGATAGATCCCAATGCGGGTGGTACCGCGGAAACAATGGTTTTCCGTCCCGGAATACAGAAAAACTGTATTCCGGGATTTTTTTAGTAAGAAGGAGAGGTACAGATGGATTTTATTTCGGGTGTAAGCCCTAAGGAAACGCTGGAACTGCCGGAGCTTTGGATCGGCGATTATGAAGGGCAGACGGTGAAAGTAAATGGCGCCGTCCATACAATCCGTGACATGGGCGAGGTGGCATTCGTCGTCCTGCGCAAAAGGGACGGGCTGATCCAGACCGTCTGGGAGCAGGGCACGACCAAATTTGACATTAAGGACCTGCATGAAGGCACCACTTTGGAAGCCGAGGGCGTGGTACACAAAGAAGACCGTGCGCCCAACGGCCTGGAGATCCGCCTGGTGGATGGGAAAATCCTGTCCCAGCCTACGGAGTCCATGCCTCTTCCGATTGGCAAATGGAAGCTGAATACTTCCCTGGAAGCAAAGCTCAATTACCGCCCGATTTCCCTTCGGAATGTCAGGGAGAGGGCAAAGTTCAAGATCCAGGAAGCGGTCGTAAGGGGCTTCCGTGATTACCTGCACTCCCAGGGCTTTACCGAGATCCATACCCCGAAGATCGGCGCCAAGAGTGCCGAGGGCGGCGCAAACCTGTTCCGGCTGGAATATTTCCACAAGCCGGCAGTACTGCAGCAGTCCCCACAGTTTTACAAGCAGATGATGGTAGGCGTTTTCGACCGTGTATTCGAAGTAGGGCCGGTATTCCGTGCCGAAAAACATAATACGAAGCGCCACCTGAACGAATATGTCAGCCTGGATTTTGAAATGGGCTACATCGACAGCTTCAAGGACATTATGGAGATGGAGACAGGCTTCCTGCAGTACACCATGGAGCTTCTGAAGAAGGAATACGCCAGGGAAGTAAAGATGCTGGGAATCCAGATCCCGGACGTATCCAAGATCCCGGCTGTCCGTTTCGATACGGCCAAAAAGGAAGTTTCCGAGCACTATAACCGCGCGATCCGCAACCCCTATGACCTGGAGCCGGAAGAGGAGAGCCTGATCGGCAAGCTTTACAAGGAAAAGACCGGCAGCGATTTTGTATTCGTGACCCATTATCCTTCCAAAAAACGCCCGTTCTACGCAATGGATGACCCGGAGGATGATACCTATACCCTCAGCTTTGACCTTTTGTTCAAGGGCGTGGAAATTACCACCGGCGGCCAGCGTATCCATGACTACAACATGCTGGAAGAAAAGATCCAGAAGAGGGGCATGGATGACGAAGGCATGGAGCAGTACCTTTCCTGCTTTAAACATGGCATGCCGCCCCACGGAGGCCTGGGCATCGGCCTGGAGCGTGTGACCATGCAGCTTCTGGGCGAAGACAATGTCAGGGAAGCTTCCCTGTTCCCGAGGGATTTGAGCAGGCTGACGCCTTGATCTTTCCCTGCTGGAAAAGACCTGCTTCATCTGGCACGGGACCGGAAAGGCAGCCCTTCGGCCAAGGACGGGCGGCCGCCGATGGTCCAGGACAGCTGCAGGGGCAGCGCCTGCAAGGCAAAGCAGGCGGAAGAAGCAGCAAGCCAAGAAATCGGTTGGAAAATTTTATTAGGAGAATTCAGTATGGCAAATGTGATTTCCGATGAAACCATGGAATATGTGGGAATCCTCGCAAAGCTGGAGCTGACCGGGGAAGAAAAAGAAAATGCCAGGAAAGACCTGGAGAAAATGCTGGATTATGTGGATAAATTAAACGAGCTGGATGTTTCCGGCGTAGAACCCATGTCCCATATTTTCCCTGTAAACAACGTGTTCCGGGAAGACGAGGTGACCAATGGCGATGGCAGCAAAGACACCATGGCCAACGCCCCGGCCCAGAAGGACAACCAGTTTATCGTGCCTAAGACGATCGGATAAGGAGAAACGAAGATGGATATTTTGAATTTGACCGCCGTTTCTCTCGGCGAAAAGATAAAAGCAAAAGAAGTTTCCGTAAAAGAAGCAACAAAGGCCTGCTTAGGCCAGATTGAAAAGCAGGACAAGACGCTGAACAGCTTCATTACGGTGGAACCGGAAAAAGCCCTGGAGCAGGCAGAAAAGGTACAGCAGAAGATCGATGCCGGCGAGCTCACTGGACCTTTGGCAGGCGTACCGGTGGCGGTAAAGGACAACATGCTGGTAAAGGGCGGGCTTACTACCTGCGCTTCCCATATCTTGGATCATTTCCACCCGGCTTTTTCCTCTACGGCTGTTGAAAAGCTGCAGGCAGCAGGGGCAGTCATCCTGGGCAAGACCAACATGGATGAGTTCGCCATGGGGTCTACCACGGAGACTTCTTATTTCGGGCCTACCAGGAACCCTTGGAATACGGAGCATGTGCCCGGCGGTTCTTCCGGCGGCTCCTGTGCCGCTGTAGCATCCGGCGAGGCAATTTACGCTTTGGGTTCTGATACCGGCGGGTCCATCCGACAGCCCAGCTCTTTCTGCGGCGTAACCGGCATCAAGCCGACCTATGGCACTGTTTCCCGTTACGGGCTGGTTGCCTATGGCTCTTCCCTGGACCAGATCGGGCCCATCGCCAAGGATGTCAGGGACTGCGCTACCGTGCTGGAAACCATCGCAGGCTATGACCCCAAGGATTCCACCTCTGTCAAGAGGGACGACTATGGCTTTACCAAGGCTTTGACCGGCAGTGCCAAAGGGCTGCGCATCGGCATCCCGGAAGAATATTTCGGGGAAGGCCTGGATCCGGAAGTAAAGAAGAGCATCCTGGACGCGGCTGAGGCGCTGAAGGCACAGGGCGCGGAGGTATCCTACTTCCACCTCCCGCTGGTAGAATATGCCATCCCGGCATATTACATCATTGCCTGCGCGGAAGCATCTTCCAACCTGGAACGTTTTGATGGTGTCAAATACGGCTACCGCACAAAAGAATACGAAGGCCTCCACAACATGTACAAGAAGACCCGTTCCGAAGGTTTCGGCGCGGAGGTCAAGAGGCGTATCATCCTGGGCTCCTTCGTACTGAGCTCCGGTTATTATGACGCTTACTATTTGAAAGCCCTTAGGGTAAAAGCGCTGATCAAGAAAGCCTTTGACGAGGCATTTGAAAAATATGACGTGATCCTGGCACCGGCCTCCCCGACGACGGCACCGAAATTGGGAGAATCCCTGAGCGACCCGATCCAGATGTACCTGGGCGATATTTATACGATTTCCGTAAACCTGTGCGGCCTTCCGGGCATTACAGTCCCCTGCGGGATGGATTCCAAGGGGCTGCCCATCGGCGTGCAGTTTATTGGGAATGTCTTCCGCGAGGACCATATCCTCCAGGCAGGCTATGCATATGAACAGACGCGGACGATGGAAATCTGCCCGCTTTGCAGGTAAGGAGGATCGAAATGGCGAAAGAATATGAAACCGTCATCGGGCTGGAAGTCCATGTAGAGCTGGCAACCAAGACGAAGATTTTCTGCGGCTGCTCCACCGCTTTCGGCGGCGCGCCCAATACGCACACCTGCCCGGTGTGCACCGGCATGCCGGGCTCCCTCCCGGTACTGAATAAAAAAGTTTTGGAATACGCGGTAGCCGTAGGGCTTGCTACAAACTGCGACATCACCAGGTACAGCAAGTTTGACCGGAAAAATTACTTTTATCCGGACAACCCCCAGAACTACCAGATTTCCCAGCTGTACCTGCCCATCTGCCGAAACGGCCATGTAGACATTGACACGGCAGGCGGGAAAAAGCAGATCCGGATCCATGAAATCCATATGGAAGAGGATGCCGGAAAGCTGATCCATGACGAATGGAATGACACCTCTTTGGTGGATTACAACCGAAGCGGCGTGCCACTAATTGAAATCGTTTCCGAGCCGGATATGCGTTCTGCGGATGAAGTGATCGCCTATCTGGAAAAGCTGCGCATGACCATCCAGTACCTCGGGGCATCGGACTGCAAGCTGAACGAAGGCTCCATGCGTGCCGATGTCAACCTTTCCGTCCGGGAAGTCGGTTCCCAGAAGCTGGGCACCCGTACCGAGATGAAGAACATCAACTCCTTTAAAGCCATCCAGCATGCCATTGAAGGCGAGCGCCAGAGGCAGATCGAAGAGCTGGAAGAAGGCAGGGAGGTGATCCAGGAAACCAGGCGCTGGGATGACAACAAGGAATCCTCCCGCCCCATGCGTTCCAAAGAGGATGCCCAGGATTACCGTTATTTCCCGGATCCGGACCTGACGCCGATCGTTATTTCGGATGAATTCCTGGCAAAAATCAAGTCACAGGAGCCGGAGATGCAGGATGCCAAGATCGCGCGTTACCAGAAAGAATTTGACCTTCCGGAATATGACGCCCAGATCATCACTTCTGTAAAGAAGATGGCGGACTTCTTCGAGGATACGGTAGCCCTCGGGGCAAACCCGAAGAAGGTTTCCAACTGGCTCATGGGCGAGACCATGCGCCTGCAGAAGGAAAAGGGCATGGACCAGGACCAGATCCCGTTCTCTCCGGAGAACCTGGCTTCCTTGATCGCCCTTACCGAAGACGGCAGCATCAACAGCTCCGTTGCCAAAGAAGTCTTTGAGCAGGTTTTCGCGGATGACGTGGACCCGAAGCAGTATGTGGAAGAACACGGCCTTAAGAGCATGAACGATGAAGGCGCCCTGCGCGGCATTGTGGAAGAGAAGATCGCCGCCAACCCGAAGGCAGTGGAAGATTACCGCGGGGGCAAGAAGAAGGCCATCGGTGCCATTGTCGGGCAGGTCATGAAAGAGACCAAGGGCAAGGCTGACCCGGGTACCGTGAACAAGCTGATCAAGGAAATTTTAGGATAAATTTCCTCATCGCTTTTTATGTGATGAAATGAGGGAAGGAAGGCCGTGCCATGGAAAGGCGTGCCCACGCACGCAGGCATGGCCTGCTTCATCGTCTTTCAGGCGATGTAATAAGCAAAGGAGAGGCGTGCCATTGTGCCATGAAATGACGTGCGGGGCACGCGGGCACGGCTCCCTTATCCTTTTCCAGGTGATTCGTAAAACGTTGTAAGACCCGGTGAGAGAAGAAGGGGCAATGTGACTGCATTAGAGATCAAAGATACGAAAGGCTTCATGAACCACCTATTCCTGCGTGATACGTTTGAATTCATGCATCTGGTGGAAGCAGTCGTCATAAAATCCTATACCGTGACCATGGAGGGGAGGAAAAACTTTCCGTCGGAGGAAAAAAGCCCGGAAGAAGAGGGAGCTGGCACAGATGGCATGGAAGGGCAGGATGGGGAAGGCAGGGTCGAAAAGGCCGAATACCTTTCCTATGCCGCCCTGCGTCCTCTGCTTTTGGAGCATATCAAGGGGAAAGAGACGCCTTATCAGATCCGCATCGTGCTGTTCCTTCCTTTCCAGGAATTCTGTACCATGAAAAAATGGGAAAAGGAAGAGGGGGATGTTTCCGGCTTTTTCCTGAATATCCGTTTTGACGGGCATAAGGTGCAGTGTGTTACCGGGACCAATTACCGCGCTTTCAGTTTGGATAAGGAAGAGGAGAAAGCCTGGGACCTTTTTGTACGGAACTATTTTTCCGAAAAAGGCATTGAGTTTGAGGGATAAGCAGACGCCGCATTCTAAATCGTAAGGAATCCTCCCGCGGAAACGGATCCTTCCTTGCGATAGGGAAAAGAAAAAATAGAAAAGGAAGGGGGACGTATTATGTTTCAAAAGGAGGAAGCTTCGTTTCCAAGCAGCGCCCCGGGACAGGAGATCCAGTATTTTATCTACCGCCCGGAAGGCGAGGCAAGGGCCATGGTGCAGCTGGTCCATGGGATGTCAGAATACGTAGGGCGGTATGAGCCGTATATCGGGTATTTGACAGGGCAGGGATTCCTGGTTTACGGGGATAACCACCTGGGCCATAAGGGCACCGCGAAAAAGCCTTCCGACCGGGGGTTTTTCGCCCATGAAGATGGCTGGAAATGCCTGGTAAAGGATGAACACAAGCTGACCGGCATTATGAAGGAAAAATATCCGGGCCTGCCTTTGTTCTTATATGGGCACAGCATGGGATCCTTTATTTCCAGGGCTTATATCGCGCAGTGGCCGGATGAGCTTGCAGGGGTCATCTTAACCGGTACCAGCGGCAGCAACCCGGCGATGGGGGCTGGAAAGCGCATGGCCGGCATGATCAAAAAGCTGCAGGGGGAAAAGCACATCAGCGGAACTTTAAACCTGATGATGTTCAGCGGCTACAATAAAAAGTACGACCATCCCAAGAGCGCTTATGAATGGCTTACGAGGGACGAGAGTGTTGTCAAAGCTTATGATGAGGACGAGTGGTGCGGCTTCCCCTTTACCGTCAGCGGCAACCTGGACATGATGTGCCTTCTGGAGTACGTTTCATCGGACAAATGGTATGAAAAAGTGCCTGCGGACCTGCCTATGCTGGTGGCCAGCGGTTCCATGGACCCGGTTGGCGGATATGGAAAAGGCATCGAGGAAGTGCGGCAGAAATTAAAACGCAAAGACCGCAAAGACTGCACTGTCATGCTGTATAAAGACATGCGTCATGAGATCCATAATGAAATCGGGAAGGAAACCGTCTGGGCGGACATGGCCGGATGGATGCTGGAGCGCATTCCAAAATAAAAAATATCGTCGCCCGCAAGGCGATGACGCAGTCCATGCCATACTGCAGGTCCTGCCATGCTTTCGGCGTAGGTCAGTGCATGGTCCTCCGCTTCAGTATGTCATTGCATTGCGGACAATGGTGCGGTCCATGCCCGCGCCGTAGGCGCACATAAAGGCATGGCTTTCCGCTTTAGGATGATTTTGCCGGCAAACCCTTATGCTGTTCCAGCGGGGCTAGCCGGCAATTTGTATGTTTGGGAAGATTCTGGCCAGAAAGAGTTCCGGTGTGGATTTTTATACGAAGGAAGTTTTGAAAAGGGAGTCCATATGTCATTATTTTTAATCCCGGGCAATTCGGGAGGAGGAAAAACAACATTTTTGTTCCGGCATATCTTGGAAGAGGCGGCAGAAAACCCATCTAACTCATACCTGGTCATCGTGCCGGAGCAGTTTACGCTGGAGACCCAGAGGGACCTGGTGCGGATGCATCCGGGCCACAGCCTCTGCAATGTGGATATCCTTTCTTTCCAGCGGTTAGCCCACAGGCTCATGGAAGAGGCGGGTAAAAGCGAAAAGACGGTGCTGGACGATACCGGCAAGAATTTCCTGATCAGCAGGATCGCCGAAAAGCATAAAGACAAGCTGAAAATGCTGGGCGGCGCCCTGGGGCGGATGGGATATATTGACGAAATCAAATCCTTCCTGTCAGAGCTGATGCAGTACGGCCTTGATCCGGATGACCTGGGACGGATGGAAGAGGAAGCCGGACAGCTGTCCCTGCGCTGGAAGCTGGAGGACCTGGAGCTGGTTTACCGGTCCTTTTTGGAAGAAATCGAAGGGAAATACAGCACATCGGAAGGGATCCTGGCGGAAGTGGGGAGCCTGGCCGCAGGTTCTGCCATGCTGAAGGGGGCAGTGCTGGCCTTTGACGGGTTCACCGGGTTTACGCCGGTGCAGGTGCGCCTTTTGGGCGAAATCATGAAAGCCGCGAAGGATCTTTATGTCACCCTCACCGCGGATCCCAGGGAAGGGCTGTTTACCGGCGGGAAGCCCCGCATGGAAGAGCTTTTCTATTTAAGCAGGCGGAGCGCCCGCATTTTGATGGATATCGCCAAGGATGCCGGGCAGGAAGTGGAAGAGCCCATCTGGCAGTGCAATGGAAAAGATGCCAGGTTTAAGGACGCGCCGGCCCTTTTCCATCTGGAGCAGAACCTGTTCCGCCCAAGGCCGAAGGCTTACCGCTTTTCGGAAAAAGACGCGGGACAGGTGCAGCTGTGGATGCTGCCAAATCCAGTGGAAGAGCTGAAAGCTGCCGCGTCCCGGATCCGGGAACTGGTGGACGCGGGCGGTTGCACCTATGGCGATTTTGCCGTGGTGACCGGCGCGCTGGACCAGTATGAACCTTATGTAAACCGGATCTTTACCGAGCTGGACATCCCTTATTTCATGGACCGGACCAAGAGAATCCTGTACCATCCTTTTGTGGATTTTGTACGGGGGCTTTTGGGCATGCTGGCGGATGATTTCCCTTACCGCAGGGTCATGGGCTGCCTGCGCAGCGGCTTTTTCCCCTTTACCACAGAAGAAGTGGACCAGGTGGACAACTATATCCTGGCCACCGGCATCCGGGGATGGTCCATGTGGGACAAAGCCTGGAGGAGGACCGCGGGCGTTTATTCCACGGATGAATTAAAGGAGCTCAATGGCCTTCGGAAAAAGTTCCTGGAACTTGTGGGACCGTTTCGGGAGGCATGCGGCGGAAAAGGGACCATCCTGGAAAAAGCCAAAGCGCTGTGCCATTTCCTGGATACCTTAGGTGCAGCCGAAAAACTGGAAGAGGGCAGCAAGGCACTTTTGGAGGAAAAAGAAGCCGTCCGTTCTCGGGAGGAAGAGCAGATCTACCAGCTTGTGATGCAGATCCTGGAAAGGCTGGTAAACCTTTTAGGGGATCAGGAAGTGAATGCACAGGAGTTCCTGGAACTTCTGGAAGCCGGGTTTTCCGCAACTCCTATGCGTGTGGCGCCTCCCCAGGAAGACGCAGTACTGCTTGGGGATATAGAGAGGACCCGTCTGACAGATATCCGGGGGCTTTTCCTGATCGGGGCAAACGATGGCATCCTGCCCAACCTTTCCGGCTCCGGCGGCATCCTTTCCGAGCTGGAACGGCGCACGCTGAAGGAAAAAGGGGAAAACCTGGCTTACAGCGCCAGGGAGCAGGCGCTGCTGCAGAATTTCTATCTCTACCAGAACCTGACAAAGCCCAGGGAATTCCTGTGCATCAGCTGGTCCGGCATGGGGCTGGACGCCTCTGCCCTGCGCCGGTCGTTCTTGGTTTCCGAGGTTGCCAAGCTGTTTCCGGAGATCGAAACACGCCAGATCGCCAATGGCTACCAGAAAGCGCTGACGCCAAAGGCATCCTTGTCCCTTTTTGCCGAAGATTCGGCGGAGGCGATGGAAGACGGGCAGCCTGGCGCCAGGTGGAAAGCCCTTTCCAAATGGTATGGGGAACAGGAAGGCTGGAAAGATGTGGCTGGAAGGATCCGGGATGCGTCTTATGGCATTTATGAGGAAGAACGCCTTCGCAGGGAAGTGGCGGGGACCCTTTACGGGGACGTGCTGCGGGGGAGCATTTCCAGGCTGGAGCAGTTTGCTTCCTGCCCCTGCTCCTATTTCCTGCGCTATGGGCTGTCCCTGCAGGAGCGCCCCATCGCTTCGTTCAAGGCATCTGACAGGGGGAGCCTTTTCCATGATGCCATCCGGATTTTTACAAACCGGGTAAAAGAGCTGGGAAAAGATTTCCACAGCCTGTCAGGTGACGAAGTGGATTCCATGGCGGATTTTTCCTTTGAGGCTGCTTTTTCGGCGGCAGAAGAATCCCTGCCGGAGCAGGACGCTTCCGGGAAAGAAGGGAAGGAATCCATGAAACGGGTGTTCCGGCGCACCGCCCAGACCGTGGTCATGCAGGTAAAGGCAGGGGATTTTGAGCCGGCGGCAGCCGAGATGCCCTTTCGCCTCCGCCTCCCCCTTTCGGAAGGGCGGCAGATGGACCTTCATGGCATCGTGGACCGGCTGGATGAAGCCAAGGCAGGGGAAAAGACCCTGCTTAGGATTGTGGATTACAAATCGTCCGCCAGAAAACTGGAACTGGATTCTCTCTATTACGGGCTTTCCCTGCAGCTTTTCCTGTATATGCAGGCTGCCTTGGAAAAAGAACAGGGCCGCCACCCGGGACAGGATTTCGTCCCCGCAGGGGTATTTTATTATGACATGGAAGATCCGCTGGTGCCGGTTTCCACGGATGAGGAAGCGAAAAGTGCGGAGGAAAAGATCATCCAGCAGCTTCGGCTCAGCGGCCTTTTCAAGGGCACAGAGGAAGTCGTAAACGCGATGGATTCCACCCCGGCGCTGACCAAATCCAGGGCAGTCCTGCTGGCTTTGAAAAAGGACGGCAGCATCGATGAATCCAAGTCCTCCGCGGTGGCAGAGGAAGATTTTGCCATGCTGGCCGGGTATTCTCTGGAAAAGGCAAAGCAGCTGGGCGGCGGTATCCTGGAAGGGGATGTGGAAGCATCGCCCGCCAGGAAGGGCCAGAAGACTGGATGTGATTACTGCCCGTACAGCAGCATCTGCGGGTTTGATGTGCGCATTTCAGGCTATTCGGGAAGGAAACTGCCATCCTTGAAGGACAAGGAAGTGCTGGCGGCGCTGCGCCAGAGCGAGCTGGAAAAACGGCAGCAGGAAGAGCCGGGAACAGGCCAGGAAGAAGGAGCCGGATCGTCCCATGAGACTGGAGCGCCGGAAGGCCT
>CADBRV010000115.1 GCA_902797185.1 uncultured Lachnospiraceae bacterium | reverse complement strand
ATCGGCAGCGCGCTGGACTTGTTCGGCGGCCCGCTTTCGTATGAATTATTAAAAGGATACTTCCGGAAAAATAATCCTTAGGTATTGCGCATGACTGCGCAGCCGGGATTTCAGATAGATGGTCCCACATCAATAGATTACGGTTCTGTAGTAAGGACCGGTTCAGTACAGGCCAATTGCAGGGAAGGGAAAAAGGCTTACGAAAGCAAAGTACCAGAGCAGTTTTGAATTATGATAATTTTGCAGATAGGATCTGCAGGAAGGATAACAAATGGGTTTATTTTCTCGTTCTAAGAAAAAAAGCAAAGAAGAAATCCGCCAGGAGCAGGAAGAAGAAAACATTGCCCGCAAAGTAGAACAGCAGCGGGAAGATCATGCGGAACTTTGCTGGCCCGGTGTGCCGAAATTAAACGGCATGATCGTAGGCGGTGGGATGCTGTCCGGACCGGACCCGCTGGACCAGGAGCAGAAGGACAAAATCGGGGACCTGGTATTCCTGCCGAACCTTCCGGTGGCAGATGTCCAGGAACGGAGCCTCCAGGAGCTTTTGTTCCTGCTTACGACGCTCGAAGCGTTCCAGCAGTCCAGCCCGCTGGAAAATTTTGAAGCAAACCGCTCCATTATCGTAGGCGAAATCATGAGCCGGGTGCGTAATTCCAGCCGGATCTATGTCATTTATGATGACGACCTGCATTACCCGCTCATCGATAACGGGATGATCAGCATTTATATTAATAAGGAAAGGGCGCAGCTTGCCTGCGAGCTTTTCAAACACCAGTTCCGCAATGCCGTAGTCCGCGAAATGAAACTGCGCAACGATGACGGAGAGGTGATCCAGGGCAATTTCTTCGATTATTCTTATTTCCTGGGCACCATGGCCATGTGGCTGGACAACGGCTTTTACCGCTGCAGGATCCGCTCCTTTGACATGGCGGCTCCAAGGGGCTGGGATGACAAGAAACAGGAGCTGAAGAACCCGAACCTGGTCTTTTCCGTATTGGATTTCCTGCAGGAAGCCAAATGGAAAGTCAAATACCCCAAGCACCGGGAAAATATTGAGAAAAAGCAGCAGAGGATGCTGGTGGAATTAAAGAAGGCTATGCTTATTGTGCCTGCCCGCATCCAGGAAAAACCGGATGGACCGGTAAAGGTGGAAGACTTGATGCCGAAGCTCCTTATGGTGGAGGCAAAGGACAAAAACCGCTACCTGCCGGTCTGCACCGATGGCGTGGAATATGCCAAAATGCAGCAGGCAGGCGGCCTGGAAGGCGCCAAGAACCTGATCCTGGATTTCCACAGCATCACGCTCCTGGCACAGAATTCTTCCGGGATCCTGCTGAACCCCAAGGGCGAGAAGCTGATCATCAAGAAGAAGGACCTGGGGATCCTGGACAAGATCAAGGTCCTTTCCAAGGCAGAGCAGGAAGAACAGGCCCGCCAGGAACAGCAGCAGAAGCAGCAGGAAGAGCAGCACAGGCAGACTACGCTGGGCGGGTGAGGAAAATCGAATTAAAAGCTGTTTTCCAAGGCAACCCAATAAAATGCGGAAAAATTAAGAAACTTCCCGTAATGGGAGCTTTGCCAGGTAATAGCGCCAGCGGGGCAGCCTTGTAGCAGGTGTTTGAGGAACAATCCGATATTTGGTTTATTATATATTTGCAAATTAGAGGAGAAGAGCAAGATGGAACAGGTAGCGATTTTTGCAGAGAACAAAAAAGGCGCGTTAAAAGACGTCCTGACCCCGCTGGCAGACGCCGGTATCAATATCGTGGGGTTTGTCACTAACGACAGTGCCGAGTTCGGTACCATCCGCATGGTGGTAGATCATGCGGAAAAGGCAGGAGAAATCCTGGGCAAAAAGGGCTACCTCTACCACATCAGCAAGGTGATCGGCGTGGAAGTGCCGGATACGCCAGGCAGCCTGAACCGCCTTCTGGATAACATCAACCAGATCAACATCAACGTAGATTATGTCTACATCTCTTACAACCGTGAGAACGGCAACCCGATCATGGTGCTCCATACCGACAGCATGATGGAAGTAGAGGAGAGCCTGCGGCAGAGAGGGTTTGATGTGCTGGAGTGAGGGATAAAGGATAATCCGATCTTATTGGAAGCCTATTCTATAACTTAAATTTCATAGAACGTATTTTTTAAAAAGGCCTGCCGGTGATACTGGCAGGCCTTTTTTGTGGATATAAAAATAAGGATAGAATTTATAGGAAAAAATATCAGGCACAAAGCCAAATGTTTGGACAGGACTCTCCGGGCTCCAGCTTGATTGCTGTACTTAAAGTGCTTTTTTGAAATTAACTGGGACTGAAAATATTGCGAGGCATCGCGAATCATTTTGAGAAAAGCAAAGGAATGATCGAAAAAAGTTGCACTTGTCAAAAAACAGAGAACATCGATGCGTTGTTTTTTATGATTGATTCCGTTGTTATCGTATTATTAGTTAGTATGCTAAAATATCATTCCGAAGGCAGATTTTCCGCCAACCGATACGCCCTGGTATATGGACCGCCACAATGTATATCCTGTAGACCAGCCTGAACCGCCGGTAGATTATGATACCTACAGCGATCTGGATAAGACCTGGTTCGGTGATATGAAATAATAAATGTCATTACCTGTAAGGTGATGATACAGACCACGTCCTTGCACGAAGTGCGGACCGGAATAGCGTGGCTTTCAAAAAATTCTTTCTTACTTTTCTCCTGCCATGCCCCTAAATATAGTGGCAGGATTAGAAGACCTTCTTAGCGATTGGCACCACTGTTTCCCT
>CADBRV010000114.1 GCA_902797185.1 uncultured Lachnospiraceae bacterium | reverse complement strand
TTTGATATCTCCACCCTCAGTTACCGCGCAATCGGCCCGGTAGTAGGGAAAGCTTACCATGACGGGCTGAAACTGAAATAAGAAAGCCAAATGACTTGCCTTAGAAGAAGGTTTTTGAAAGCCGATATTGATGTGATGATTACGGACAAGATTGACACTGAGTTGGAAATGTCCGAGAAAGACATCCGTGAAGGAAGGGTAAAGCCGGCACAGGAAGTAATACAGGAGATAAGGGCCAGACACGAGGAAAAGAGTAAATAATGGACAAGCCTCTTGGCTATGCGGCAGCTGGCTTTATCGGGCTGCAGGATGAGTATGTTGCAGGTCTGTTTATAAGGCAGCAGTTTAGGAATAATGGGCTCGGAAGCCTGCTGCTGGAAGAAGCGCTGCGTCTGCATCCCTATTTGGCTCTTGAGGTCTATGAGAAAAATAACGGTGCGGTCCGCTTCTATAAAAAGCATGGCTTTCAAATCAGGTCAGAAGATGCAGACCTGGATACCGGGGAGAAGGAATATTGGATGGACAGATAAAGCAGATGGGAAGATAAAGTGGGCAATGGGTGGCAGAAACCTATCTATACATAATTATCTATAATACAGGAAGACACTTTGAAATAGCGCATCTCCGATCATGCCGTTATTATAAGAAATTTATGATTAATCCGTGTAAAAAATGCTGTATCTTTAACTTGGTTTTGCTGATAGCATATTCATAATAGGCTATAATAGGAAACCAGGAGGATGCACAAATGAGAAAAATTTTACTGGTAATAGATATGCAGAATGACTTTATTGATGGTTCGCTGGGGACGAAAGAGGCAGTGGAGATCGTGCCAAAAGTCGTGAAAAAGATCAAAAGTTATCCGGCAGAGGATGTTTTTGCGACCAGGGATACCCATCCGGAGGATTATCTTAACACCCAGGAGGGGAAATACCTGCCGATCAAGCATTGCATAAAAGGGACGAATGGATGGCAGATCTGTCGGGAGGTTGCCCCGCTCATCCCGGAAGGGCATATTTTCGACAAGCCCACCTTTGGCTCCGTGGAATTGGCGAAAGCAGTGAAAAAGATGGCAGAAAAGGAGCCGCTTGAGATCGAACTGGTGGGGCTCTGCACGGATATCTGCGTGATTTCCAATGCACTGCTTTTAAAGGCGGTGCTGCCGGAAACCAAAATCAGCGTAGCCCCCGACTGCTGTGCCGGGGTTACGCCGCAGAAGCATAAGGCAGCACTGGAAACCATGGGCTCCTGCCAGATCATGGGGATTTTATAAGGAATAGCTTGTTTGCCTGGCGTAAAAAAGCCTTGCCGGACATGGAGCCCATCCTGTTTTTGGGGATGCACTGGCAGAGGCACATTCTGCCGGCGTCCGTGTCCTGCACCTGCCCTGTAAGGTCTGGAAAAACGGGCTTCGTATTGATGCACAGGAAGCCACCGAAATGAATGGGTTTTTCCCATGATTGAAAAGTGGCCTGTAATGCCATTGCATGCTGGCGATCAGAAGGCTTCATGCCAGGCAGCACTATTCTTTTCCGATGATGGAGCAGGAAAGCCTCCGTACCGCTTCCGGTATCCTTTCTTTGGGGATGGAGGCATAGTTCAGGATGATTTTCCGTTCCATTTCCGGTGCCTTATGGTATGCATAATCCGACACAAAGGCAAATTTGATATCGTTTTCCCTTGCCCGTTCTTTTATGCTTTCCTGGTTTAATGGCGTATGGGATTCCCATACCAGGATCGTGCCGGCGGGCGGCGTAATAATATCCCCGCATTTTCCAAGCTCAGAGAGGCTGATTTCCTGGGCTAATTTTTTCTGCTCTGTTTTCAGGTAAGTCCTTGCGTGGTTCAGGTGCCTTTCATAATATCCTTCTGAAAGAAACCTTGCCAGGATATACTGGTCAGAAGCAGATTCGGTACAGGAATAAAAAGTCAGGGTTTCATAGTAGCGCCGCAGGAGGCTGTGGGGCAGCACCAGGTAGCCGACTCTTAAGGAAGGCAGCAGGGTCTTGGAAAAAGTATTCATGTAAATGACCTTTTCCTGGCTGTCCATGCTGAATAAAGACGCCGGGATCCTTCCATGGTAATTAAATTCGCTGTCAAAATCATCTTCAATCACATAGTGCCCGGGATCCGCTTCCAGCCAGTCCAGGATATCATAACGGTTCCGGATAGGCAGGATTTTCCCCTCCGGAAAGGTATTCGCAGGGGATATATGCAGCAGGGCGGCATGCTTTTTCCGCAGGTGGTCCGCCGGTTTCCTATGGTCCTGGGAAAGATATTCCACATCCAGGTGGAATTGTTTGGCGATGGAGGCAAATTTGTGGTTTCCCGGGTCTTCCAGCATCAGTATGGTATCCTCCGGGAACAGCTGCAACAGGCGGCCATAGAGGTATTCCGTGCCGCATCCGATGATAATCTGTTCCGGATCCACTTCCATGCCTCTGTATTCCTGTAAATAATCCGCGATGGCATTTCGAAAAATGCTAGTGCCGTTGTAAGGCACGGTTTTTAGGAAATCCGGGTTGTTCAGGGCAATCATTTCCCGGGTAATTTTTGCTATGGAGGCAACCGGGAAAAGGGAAGGCTGGATTTTATTGGAGCTGAAATCCGCAAACCATTCATGCTCTACATCCGCACCCTGATAGATAGAGTAATCTATTTTCTTTTCCCGCTTTGGCGGGGCAGGTTTCTTTTTTATATTTTCTACAAAATATCCCACTTTTTCTTTTGAATAAAGGTAGCCCTCTACCAACAGGATCTCATAGGCATTCTGGACCGTGATAACGCTTAGCCCCAGATGGCCGGCAAGAGAGCGCTTGGAAGGAAGTTTTTCCCCGGATTTCAGATTCCCATTCAGGATATCATCCCGGATCAGCTCGTAGAGGTACAGGTATAAAGGGGTCTTCCCTGTTTGTGACATATCATAGGTAAACATCGTTTAACTCCCAGCCTGGTATTAAAAAAATAAAAATGATTGACTATAGGAATGTTATCAGATTTCAGCTAGGATGAGAATATCAAGTGAAAACGAAACCATATTAACACGCAAAAACAGGCCTTAAAGCCTTAAATATCCTGCGGACAAAGAAAAATCCGCAGGATGAAAAGGACAGGCTGAAACGAGGCGTGCTGTAACTTGTTTTGACAAACGTTACTGCAAGCCGGAAGAAGCAGCGGCTACCGCTCTTCTCCTGGCATCTGGAGTTTCCGCCCATATGATGCCTGAAGGGCTTCGCCTGGATGCCGGTCTGGGTTCCACCTCCAGGTAATCCTAAGATAAATGTTTCATGGCCGAAATGCCCCGCCTCGGGTTCGAAAAGGAGCCCGGACGGGGTATTTCCATTTATGTGTTTAAAAGAAAAACAGTTCGTTTATAGAATGCGCTCCAGCCATTCAAATGCTTCCGGGATGTCATAATACCCGGAGTGGGGTTTCAGCCAGGCAAAGGCAAAGTCCAGGTTTTGGATAGAAGGCTGGCTTTGCAGTGCCAGATAGAGCAGCGCCTGGTTGGCAAAGCTGGTATCCCGGTCTGCCATGCCATGGCGGACATACCAATGCGGGGCGCAGGTTCCTTCCCGGCTGCCCAGCAGGTAAGGGATCGGGCTGGATACCTGGATCTGCCAGTCCAAGAATTTTCCTTCTTCTGTATCCATATATTCATCCCAAGAAAGCCCAGTGCCATCTAATCCGACATCGGCTACTACATCATGGTTCCAGGAATAGGATTCGAAGGGGCAGTAAGCCTGGTCTTTTGTGCCAAACAGGCTGTCCTCGTTCATGTGGGAGAGCTCAAGCCCGGCATTGCTGAAAGCAGGCGCCACTTTCAAAGGAGTGGTTCTGGCAACGTAATAGAGGTGGGATGGGTAGTCATAGGTAAAGGGAATGGCAGAATCATTAGAAAATGCCAGGTTTCCGTCATCCCCAGCCGGTGATGTGCTGCCTGCGCTGCCTTTCTGAAGCTCTCTCTTCTGAGGATTCTCTTCAGCATCTTTCTCATGATCGGATGCCAGCGAAGCCCCGCCTGCGTCGCCTTCCTGGAACGTGATCCACCTATTGTCTGCCTCCGGGCGGATGTCCTTTTTCATTTCTGCGATTCCCAAAGACCCGGTCCTGCGGCGGATTTCCTTTTCCATAAGCAGGACAGTCACTTCATCCAGCTTTTCCGGAGTTACAAGCGCGCCATCCGCATCATGAAGGTGCAGGCTTTCCAGATATGCGGGGAATGCATCATGCAGTTCTTTGGAAGCAGCCAGGACGCGGCCTGTGACATCGGTCCCGTCATATTCCCAGGTGGTGCCGTTTTCTGCCAGCTTTTTCCGGGTCTCATAATAAGTCCATTCATAAGCCATGTCGCTGGGTCCCAAATTGTTGATAGGGCAGTAGGCAAGGACGGCATAAACATCGTCCCGGAGAGTGCTTTCCAAATGTCCCGCGTTTTCCCGGATCCCGGCTGCCCCGATTTCAAACAGGGCTTTATAGTAGTCGGCGCTGTTGCCGCTGGCACCGATGACGGCGCTTAACGCCCCTCCGCCGGAACCGCCGGTTACAATGATTTTTTCCACATCCCCGGCGGGCAGGGTGTCCTTGTTATAGCGAAGGAATCGGATGACGGCCTTGGTGTCGGCAATGGTGGCTGGGGTATGCCCTAGGTATTTCCCGTCCACAGGCGGGTCAATGCGGGAGCGGCAGCCATAAGAGACAATGACCATATGCTGTCCCAATGCCGCGCCAATCAGGGCTTCCGTATCCATAGGGGCGTCTTTGTCCGCTGCGAAATGCCTGCAGCTATGGTAATCGCCGCCCATGGTGGGGACCGTTTTCCGGGTCCGCATGTCAAAAGCGTCGTACATGCCGTAGGTACGGACCTGTACCCGTTCTTGATAACCATTCATGAGCCATCCGGCGTTATTTACGGCAAAGAGGATGGCGGAATCTTTGCCCGCGCCTTCCGGTATATAAATCGAAATTTTCTGCTCCGGGCTGTTTGGCTTCCCACAGTAGCAGCCCTCATACATGGTTACTTTTAGCGTTACTCCATCCAGTTTTGGCGAAAGCCCGGATTCCGTTAAATTTTCAAATTGGATATTCCCCTCCAAAGACATGTTTCCCCTCCTTGTTTCCTGCATTTTTGCCTGTTTTGCCAGTTGTAGCAGGCAGATTCCTTAGAATCGAAATGGTAAAATTGCAGCCTGTTTTCGATCCACCTTCAGCCCGCAGTTTATCGTCCAGTACCTTAGATGCCTTTTAGCCGTCTTCCACCTTGAAAATTCTCATGCTGGAAGCAGATCCTCATGCACCAGAGACAGGGTAGCCGGGCTTTATAAAAGATAATCCTATTATACTGTTTTGGAAGGGAAAGTTTCCTGTATCTTTTTTGATTCCGGCAAAATGCCATTGCGGCGGAGTATCCCTATTTTCCAGGTAAAGGCATTCATCTTATATATTTTGGATTCCGGCGCTTCATTGCCGCTATACACTTTCGAGGTTCTCCAGATAAAGATAGGCATCTTCCAAGGTCGGTTCTGCAGGCGTGCACTGGATTTCCGGACGGCTTTCACAAACCAGCCGCATCCGGACGCCGTCTTCGGAAAGCTGCTTGGAGGAGCAGAGGTACCTGGCTTCCACCTGGCGTGCCATTGCCTCGTCCTGCAGGCGGCAGGTCCAGACATGCCCGTCCGCCATCCGGACCAGTTCCTTCATGCTGCCGGAATATAGGAATTTTCCTTTTTTCATCACCGCAAGCCGGCTGCAGGTGGCAGCCAGGTCCTCTATCACATGGGTGGAAAATAAGACCGTGCGGTTTTCTGAAAAATCCACCAGCAGGTTCCGGATCCGGATCCGCTCTTCCGGGTCCAGTCCGGTGGTAGGCTCATCTACAATTAGAAAGTCCGGGTCATTTAGCAGGGCCTGCACCAGGGCAACCCGCCGTTTCATGCCGCCGGACAGTTGCCGCATCTTTTTCCCGCGATGCTCCAGCAGGCTGGTCTTCTCCAGATAATAGAGGATCCGTTTTCTGCAGGTTTCTTTCGGGATTTCTGAGAGGCTTCCCAGATATTCCAGGCATTCTTCCACGGTAAGGGAAGGGTATAAATCGATTTCCTGGGGCAGGTACCCGATCCTCCTCTGGATTTTTGGGTAATTCTTTTCCGTATAAGGGATCCCGTCCATTTTTACAGTGCCGCTGGTGGAAGGCAGGATCGTGGTCAGTACGCGCATCAGGGTCGTCTTGCCGGCGCCGTTTTCGCCCAGCAGCCCGAACATGCCGGAAGGGATTTCCAGGCTGGCGTGGTCGATCGCTTTTATTTTGTTCGATTTATTTTGAAATTCCACAGTCAGGTTTTTGATTTGGATGCTCATCTTTCCCTCTTTTCTAAAAGCAGATATCTGCTTCCCAGATATTTATTTCCTTCTTTTTGGATGCTGGATTATCCATTTTGAAAGGTGAAAAATTTATTTTCGTGCCAAGACAGGATTTGTTTGTCTGGACGGATTGCATTATCCTTTCTTTTTCAAAACAGCCGGCATCATCAGTGCTATGCCGATGCACAGCAGGATGCAGAGAATTTTTCCATAAATCCAGTGGAAATCCGTCCCGCCGTAGCTGCCTGCCGCCCCGGAGACGCTGTAGTAAGAAGAAAAGGAAAGCCCCTTTATATCCCGCAGGGCATAGGAGAAAAGGTTCCAGTTTCCGAAAGATTTTTTCCCAAACGATGAATCCGTCATGATCCATAACGCGAGGCAGCAGCCGATGCCTGCCCATCTGTTTCGAAACAGGCAGGAGAGAAAGTTGGAAAGCATCCCCCAAAACCACAGGGTGACAAGGACAGCTGCCAGGAAAATCAGGAAGATCCGGATTTCCGTGCCTGTATCCTGCGTCTGAGGGCGGTGGAGGAGGAAGGATAATCCATAACCTGCGGCACTTAGCAGGAGCAGGACGATTTCCTGCAGGAACAGCCGCTCTGCCATGGAGCGGAGGCGATTGTCCATTGGGTAAAGCCGCTGGATCTGGCTGCGCCCAGAAGAAATCTCCTGGGTATAAGTATTTGCGCAGAAAAGCATGGCGAAAAGCGCCATGGCGGGCTCCAGCGCCACGCCGATTTCATAGGTGAGGGTGACTCCGCGGATCACACAGAAAAACACGACGAAACACAGGGCGTAGCACAGCTTGTATGCTGGCAGGCAGATTTTCCATTCTGTTTTCATCATATCCTGCGCCTCCCCCAAAGGACCGTGCTAAGCAGTAGCAGCAGGGCAGATGCTGCCAGCAGGAAAACCTGGTTCCTCCAGACACCGTCTGGCGGTGCCAGCTGGAAGAATTTCTGGGGGAACCGCACTATGAGAGACAAAGGGTTCCCGAAATCTCCGGTTCCTCCGCCCAATGCTTTTCTTGGCAGGCAGGAATATGTCATATAGGCAAATAAAAGCGGGATGGCCGGGACCGGGTTTTTAAAGCACAGTGATACAAAAGTATACACGCTTGCAACCATCAGCATGTTCGGCAGAAGGTAAAGGCAGGTGGCAGAAAGAAAGTCGGACAGCCGCACTGTTTCAAAACCATAGCCGTTTCCTTTTGTGAAAAGAAGGCAGAGCAGCCAAAAAAGAATGTCCAGGATGCCCAGCGCGATGAGGCAGACGAAAAACCCGCCCAATGCCTTGCCCAGGACATATCCTGCGGTGCTGACCGGTTTGGTATGCAGCAGCTCGTACGTGTTTTTCCGCATATCCTGGATAAACAGCATAGACAGCAGCAGCAGCGCCCCGAACCCCATGAACAGGCTGGCAAAATTGGCAAATTCCTTTGAAAAATAGTAAGAAAACGGATGCTGGGACAGTTGGGACTTTATATAGGCGTTTATCTCCTGGCTGCTTCCTTTCCGGTATGCGCAGACCGGCCATAAATCATAGGCGTCATAATAGCTGTAATTTTCTTCCAGATACTGGCTGGCTTCTTCCACGTCCATCTGGTCCATTTTCCGGATGACGGAATCCGCCTCATCCTCGCTTATGCCATAGCCGGAGACCAGGTTCTGCCGTATTTCCTTATCCCAAAGCGCCCGCTGCTGTTCTTTTGTGGTGGGGATGTAGCCCTCGTAGATCTCAACTTCATCCGCAGACGGGTCCGAGCTGGCAAAGGCTGCCGCCTCTTCCTTCGTCACATAATGGATTTCCAGGAAAGGCTGGACCTCCTGGAAAATCCCGATCGCGACAGCTGCCAGGATGATCCAGAAGAACGGCTTCTTCCGATAAATAATGATTTCATGCCGGAGGATGGCTTTCATATGCAATTCCCCTTTCCTTCTTGGTAAATGTTTTTGCCCGGACGGATAGGCATCTGCCACGCCTGCGCCAAAGCGTATTACAAGCTGCGAGCCATCATGGCGTGGCTCTCCGTTTATGCCTTTATCTTAAAAGGGGAATTACAACAAAAAGACAATGGGAAGGCAGCAGCATAGACGAGGAAAAAGACAAAGAAAAACCGGACCGCTTATGCGATCCGGTGGAATACAGCTGTCACGACGGCGCCTCCGGTTTCCGAGCTGCCTAAAAGCAGCTTTCCGCCATGCTTTTCGCAGTACAGACGGCTGAGGTACATCCCCATGCCGGAGTGGGAGAGGCTGTCTTTGATATTTTTCTGGTGGTATGCTTTTGTAACCTCTTCCGCATCTTCCTGGAAGCCCTCCCCATCATCGATCACGGAAAGGGAAAGTTTTTCGCTGGAGACGGATACCTGGATGTCCACCTGCTTTTTTGCATAGCGCAGGGCGTTGGACAGCAGGTTTTCCAGGACTTCCAAAATGATTTCCTTGTCTCCGGAAAAGGAAGCATTTGTCTCATCGGAAGAAGCGGATGTATCCGCGGAAGGGGAGAAATTCTTTTTTACGGAAGAAGCAGCAGCAATTTCTCCAGATGGCACGGTATCTGGGTCCCCGGAAAGAGGGGCAGCAGAGTCTTTCTTAAGAGAAGCATTTGGATCTTTGGAAATGAAAGATCCATCGTTCTCAGAGAAGGAATCAGAAGCATCTATTTTTTCCACAGAAAGATGGATGCATTTCCCTTCCCCGGTGCTGCCGCTTTCTTTCTCCAAAACTGCAATTTCCTTTTGGATATCTTCCTCCAGCTGCGCGCAGGAGATCGGTTCTGCTTTCAGTTCCCGGTGTTCCAGGCTGCCTGTTTTCTGCATGGAAAGGATAAAATGGTCCATGCGCCTGATCTGCTTCATGCCTTCCTGCAGCATGTCCATGGCGCTGTCCTTGTCAATGGTTCCATCGGGGACGTAGTCCAGCAGCATTTCCTGGTAGCCTTTTAAAACCGTAAGGGGCGAGCGGATATCGTGGGCAATGGCAGAGCGAAGCGCCCGCTCGTCCTCCACCTGCCGCCAAAGCTGCTTGTTATTTTCCGCTAGCTGCTCCCGCATCCGGTCGAACTGGGTGCAGAGCCGCCCCATTTCATCCTGGCTTTCGTAATGGACATGGAAATCCAGGTCATTGCCCGCGATTTCTTTCGTGGCATCTTCCAGCTCCGCCAGGGGCTTTTTCAGCTTGTTCTTATAAAATAAAAAGACAGCGATGCAGCTGCCCGCCATGGAAAAAAGCAGGACAGAATAGGACTCTAAAAAATCGCAGGTACCGCTTATGGCGTTGTCCAGACCGCTCATCTGGGCGCTGTTGGGCTGGGGCGGGTAATCCTTGTCCTCGTAATCTTCAGAAAAGAAGGCATCTTGGTCCACATATTTCATCCAGACCTGGCGCTGGACGTGGGTGACACCCAGCACAAAGAGGCCGGAGAGCATATAACACAGGACCAGGGCGATAGCCAGGTACAGCAGGATCGTCTTGCGCAGGGAAAGGTCCTGCAGCCAGATTTTCAATTTGTTCCTTTTTTGATCCATCGGTACCCCATCCCCCAGACCGTTTCAATGTATTCAGTGTCCGTGTAAGCCTGCAGCTTTTTCCGGATCCTCCGGACCAGCTCGGAAACTACGCGGCTGTCGCCTTCCCTGTCGTATCCTTGGACTTTTTCATAAATCCGTTCTTTGTCATAAACAAGCCCCGGGTTCATGGAAAGGAATTCGATTATGTCATATTCCATCTTGGTCAGGTCGATATCGTGCCCGCTTACCTGGACGCGTTTTGCCAGGTAGTCAATGGATAAATCCCCTTGGAAAAGGGTGGAGGATGGCTCCCGGTGCCGTGCTTCCCGCCGCAGGTGCGCCGTGATCCGGGCGTCCAGTTCCTTTAGGCTGAAGGGCTTTACGATGTAGTCATCACCGCCGGATAAGAGCCCGTTGATGCGGTCCTGCTCATCTGCCCGGGCAGTCAGGAACAAGATGGGGCAGGAGATTTTATCCCGGATCCGCCGGCATATCTCCATCCCATCGATTTTGGGCATGTTGATATCCAGGAGGATGATGTCCGGGTATCCTGCCAGCTTTTCCAAAGTTTCCATGCCATCGGAAGCGGTAACTACGGTATATTTTTTCAGTTCAAAGAAGGAACGCAGCATTTTGACGAGGGCTTCGTCATCATCTGCGACTAGGATTTTATAGCCCATGGGGACTCCTGCTTTTCAAAAATATTTCGGCTTGTTTTCATACAAATGTGCGCACAGGAGGCTTGCCTGCCATACTTATACTTGGGAGGTCTGCCCGCCATTATATGCATAAGATGACTGCCTGTCATTCCTATACGCAATCGGTGTGCCTGTCATTAATATGTATCCTAAGGTTTATCTACATCATAATGGAGCCGGAGAAGAGAATCAATTGCCGCGGCGATGCCGCATATAGGTTTATGTCAAAGCTGTTGCGGACAGTCGGATCCTTCTTCGCAGTTATTCTAATGGAAATATTACAACAAAAAGACAATAGGCGTTTCCATCTGCAAGGCAGAATCCCAAGATTATACCAGAAGTTGAATGACAGCCGGAAAAAATCCTGCTATAGTGGGTTTGATGAAAAAGCGGGAGACCGCAGAAAGGGAAAAACACGATGAATACAGCTTACGCATTCGGATTATTAAAAAGTGGAAATCATGAGCCGAAAACTCTGCTTATCCAGAGTTCTTATTGTGATGCACTTTTGCAGGATCCGGTTTGGCGAAAAGCTGCGATACAGACGAGGTTAGATCTTAATTGAGATCAGATCTTGATCAATTAAAACGCTTGTAAGGCCGCTATCCTGCAAAAGGATGGCGGCCTTTTTCTGTGCAGCCGTTATCAAGATCCGTAAAGGATTTGCAGGATATTTTCGGGTTTGCAACGCCCCAGGCAATCTATAAATGGCAGCACGGCACCGCCATGCCTACGGTAGATAACCTGGTTGTACTGGCAGCAGTATTTCACGCCAGGATAGACGATATCATCGTGACCGGGTGAAGAGGGATGGAGGTCCAGATGTCGCTATTCCAAGATCCTCATGGAAATCGTGACGTGACGAAGAGAGATGAAGGTGGCAAGAGTTTGGCAAATACCGGGTTTCCATCGTTTGATTTATAGACTGGCAAGGAAGCAGATCACATTCATCAGACTAAGGGCGTTTTTCGGGACGTGCCGGCTGGTATCTTGGAGGTAAAGAAAGCTCTGGCTTCGTGTATGTCGATCGTTATTTGGAAGAAAGAAAGCCATGGCTTCGTGTATGTCGATCGCTATTTGGAAGAAAAGAAAGACCTGGTTTCGTGATATGCCGGCAGTTTTTCAAATGAGGCAGCCGTTCATATGGAAATGGGTCAGCGGAAAAGTTTTTTTCCAGAAGAATATCGCAGGGAGGAGGGAAAGGCTTTACAGCTTTGAAAATGAGTACGAAAGTTTTTTATCTGCATCATCCGGGATTGCCGGATGAAATGATCGAGAAAATTTCAAAAAATTTAGAAGGGGCATATAGGATCGTTACAGAAGGATATTCCAGGAAGGATACTGCCAGCCTTTCCCAAAAGGAACGCGATATCCTTTGCATCCAAACAAGTTATGATGAATGGGAATGGACGGAAGGAGTCATCTATACACCGAAATGGCTCGATGAAAACGCACGGATTGAGAGCCATGCGGACAAGGTTTTTTCGAAAACAAATGCAGGGGATGATGTCGTGCTGTTCCTGCTGGATACCTTGGATGACCTGGCTATGTATAACAGTTTCCGGGCGCGGATAGCCAATCATAAGTTCCATCTGCATGTTTTCCTGGTCTGCGATTATCCCTTGCGGGAGGGAGATGAGACCGGGAATGGTTCTCCAAGGCTTCTTCCCTATTTTTGGAAGGCGGATTCCATCCGGATTTTTAATATCAGCAGCATTGCCGATGAGGAAGAATCGCTTTTTCCTTATGTGCGAGACAGATATGGCAGTGTAAACCTGTGGAAAAACGAAGAAACACAGGAAGCAGTTGAAATTTTTGCAGAACTGGTCGGAGAAGAAATAAAGGATATCCCATTTTCCCAGCTCCACAGCGACTCCTTGCATATTTATTTCTGGAAAGAACAGGAAGGGGAATATGTCCTGCAGGAGCGTGGTCCGGCAGGATTTGCAGGTGCAGCCTTCGAAGAGCGCAACTTGCTTGAGGCAATAACGCCGGCCAAAGATGGCCATAGGCGCTGTTATATCCTCCAGAGATACAGGACGAAATATGCGAGAAAGCACCGCATTAAGGTGTCTGAACATGGCTGCAGCTACAAAGGCCCATGCAAGGGGAGCTGCCCATATTGCGAAAATGAGGCAGAAGGACTGTTCGAAAAAGTAGAGCACAAAGCCTTGAAAAAAGTAGAAAATTCGCGTATTACTGCCCAAATAGCAGGGATCATGAGGCTGCGGGAAAATATTGACGGTCCGGGGATCCGCTCCCTTGTCGTTTTTGATGGATGTCCTCTTAACTGCAAGTACTGTATCAACCGGGACACGCTCCAGCTCCTCCCCACCAAGATGACAGCGGACGTGGAGATGCTTGGCAAACTGTTAATAAAGGATGCGGTTTACTTTGAGATGACGGAGGGAGGCGTGACCTTTGGAGGCGGGGAGCCGCTGCTTAATTATGGATTTATTTCCGCATTCCATGAAGCCTACCCGATGTGGGATATTGCGATAGAAACATCGCTGAATGTGCCACAGAGAAATGTGGATGCTGTAGCCTCCCTGGTAAGCCACTGGTATATCGATGTGAAGGACATGGATCAGGGCATCTATCATTATTATACCGGTATGGGAAATGAGCAGGTGGTGTCCAATTTACAGTCTTTGATAGATGGAGGCTTTGCAGACCGGATTACCTGCAGGGTCCCGCTGATACCGGAATATAACCGGGAGGAAGATGTAGAGAGGTCCGTAAAAAGGCTGGAGGGGATAGGCATTACCCAACTTGACCGCTTTACCTATAAAGTTCTCTAAGGCAGATGGGCAGCGGAAACCGCAGCCCGTACCGGACCACCTGTGCCAAGTCCTGCTTTTGAAGCATACAGGGCGTTTTTCGGGACGGCAGGGATAGTAGGATAAAGACAAAGAGAGGGAAATTTCCGCCCCTGCTATAACCGCAATCAGGAAGAAAAATTTTTGCGGGGGAGAAAGATTCCGCAGGAAAAAATTTTATAGGGAAAAGGATTCCGCAGAAATAAGAATTTTGTAGTGAGTGAAGATCCTGCAAGAAGAAAAAAGCAGCAGGAGATGAAAGATACAGAAAGAATGAAAAGGAGGCATAGAGATGTCGAAGATCTATTTTACGATTACCGGTACAGAGTACCGCTACGGGCAGGCTTTTATCAAGCCCAAGATGAAGGTGAAGCTGGTCAAGGAGCCGGACAATGAGTATGACAAGGAAGCCATCAAGGTAGAGATGGAAGGCATGGGGCAGATTGGCTATGTGGCAAACAGCCCATACACTGTGGTCGGTGATTCCATGAGCGCCGGCAGGCTCTACGACAAGATCGGAGATACCGCTGTTGGCAAGGTGAAGTATGTCACGTCAAAGGGAGTGGTCTGCTTTATCAAGGTAAAGGATAAGCAGGCAGAACATCAGGAGAAGCCGGCAAAGCAGGAGAATCCGGCAGATCCGGTTATGACGCAGCAAAGGAACAGGTCCTCATCGATGGGGTCGATGTAAAAGAGTATAAGCAGGAAGACCTCCATGAGCGGATCGGGTATGTCCCCCAGAGGGCGACGCTGTTTTCCGGGACCTTTTCTTCCAATATCGCTTATGGCAGGCGGCAGTCCGGGAAAGTGACAGAAGACGATATCAAAGAAGCGGTCTCCATCGCCCAGGCAGATGAGTTTGTCACGAAGATGGATGGCACATACCAGGCAGGGATCTCCCAGGGAGGCACCAACGTATCCGGTATCCTTGCTGCATTATTTGGCTTTTCCAAAGCACCTTTCTACTTGAATTACTGATATTGTTCCCATACCCTTTTGGCTTCCGCCCGCATTTCTTCGACGACGTGGGCAGGGCCGGTGATCTTGATGCCATCGCCGAGGCCGAAGATCCAGCCCAGGAACTGCTTGCTGGGAATGACGTTGACATGGGCGGTAAAGCGTCCGTTTCCTTTGGGAATGATCATAATATCTGTTCCAAAACGGTCAATAAGGATGCCTGCCTTGTCATTATCTGCTTCCAAGGTGACGTTCGTTTCCTCTCCTCCATGCATGCCAAACAGGCTTTTGGAGTAGCGCGCCATGTCAAAATCCCTAAACTGCCTCTGCCCTTCCCGGTCCTGGCCTGTGATATCCAGGTCTACCATTTTATCCACCCGGTAATGCTTGATCTTCTGGTCTTTGGTGTCGAAGGCAACAAGATAATAGTATTCATCATCCCAGATCAGGCACCAGGGGCTGACCTGGTAGAGGGCGCCGTCATGCCGGAGGACCTGCTCCTTCTTCTCGTTCCACTGGAAATAGTGGAACGTAATCTGCCTGTTCTGGTCAATGGCTTCGTAGATCCGGTCCACGCTGTAGAAAACTTTTTTGTTGGAAGTTTTGACCCGCCCGGCAATGACGACCTGGCGCTGCAGCTGGCTGGCTTCGTATTTACTGGCCAGCCCCTCCAGCTTCTTAATCAAAGTCTTGGACTTGCTGTCGGTAATGAATTTGGCGGCCTGGACGGAGTCCACCAGGAGCTTGAGCTCCGCCAGTTCGAACGGGCGGCTCCCTAAGTAGTAGCCGTATTTGCGGCCATCCCGGTCGCTGATAATGTCAAACCCATACTGCCGCAGCTGTTCGAAATCCTGGTACAGGGTCTTACGGTCTGCCTCAACCCCATACCGGTCCAAGCTCTGGATGATTTCTTCCATTGTCATTTTATGGTCATCGTCGGTATTCTCTGAAAAGATTTTCAGAAGGTATACCATCTTTAATTTCTGGTTTGGTCCTTTTGCCATACGTTCCCCTTTTCCCTCATGTCCTAGGCCGCATACTCTACAATTGATTCATCCCACTGTTCTGGATCTGGCACATATGCAGTTATGAACCAGAGCCGTTCCCCATCTGGTCCGGTTACGATATGAAGCGGCCTGTTGGATTTGGTATACCCAAGCAGCAGGCAGCTTGGATAGGGATAATCGTCAGGATAATCTTCAATAATTTCGCTATTATGAATAGCTTCTATGACTTCTGAATAGCGGATCCCTCTCTGGTCACACCTTTTTAAGAAATGGCCTGTTACCTCGATGGTATCATCCTTGCATAAATTTTTTATGGTTAATAGATCCATCTGCAATTCTCCGTAGCTTCCATCCTTTTATAAGCAGTTGGTTTCGTATATTTAGTTTACCATGTAGAAAAGAATAGCGCAGAAAAAATGAGGCAAACAGGTAATTTCGATACTTGCTTTTTAGGAACTATAGCACAAAATAGTAGGTACTTTCATTTTCCTAATATTCCATGTAACCGAACAAGATAGGAGAAGACAGCAGTTGGGGGGAACTGGAAAGGAATGGGCTGGTGGATGCCGCGCTCTGTACGTTTGCAGCTTTAATGAGCAGCAGGATCGGGAGGCAGAAGCCTGCTAATATCATGGCAGCAGTGCTGAAAGAGCCTCCACCAGGGCATCGATTTCATCCATTGTGTTATAGAAGGCAACGGAAACCCTTAGGCTGGCGGAAATGCCAAGCTTCCGGTGGAGAGGCTGCGCGCAGTGGTTTCCGGACCGCAGGGCGATGCCGGACTGGTCCAAGGCGGCTGCAACTTGGAACGCGCTGGCCTGGTCCATGGTAAAGGATAAACAGCCCATATGCTTCCCGCTGCCCAGGAAACGGATCCCGGGAAGGGAAGACAGGCGGCTCTGCGCATATGCCAGGAGGCTGCCTTCATATTCCTGCCATCCCTCCGGCAGGCGCATACGGTATTTTAAGGCTTCCGACAGGCCGACTGCCCCGGATACATTTGGCGTCCCCGCTTCCAGGGTGGGCAGGAAAGTGGTTTCTTCTAATCCTACTTGGTCCACCATGCCTCCTCCGTAACGCATGGGAGGGAGCGGGTCTTTGCAATAGAGGACCCCGATGCCAAAAGGCGCGCCCAGCTTATGCCCCGAGAAGGCATAATAATCACAGCCCATCTCCGTCACGTTTACATCTTCATGGCAGATTCCCTGGGCACCATCTACCAGCACCGGGATACCCCGGCTGTGTGCCAGGCGGATGATTTCTCCCAGCGGCATCGGCATGCCCAGCACGTTGGAGCACTCACTGATGGCAAGCAGCCCGATTTCCGGAGTAAGCATGGAAGAAAGCACATCCAGGTCCAGAGTTCCGTCTGGCTGTATTGGGCAGGTCCGGAAGGGCTTTCCGGTTTTCCGGCACATCTGCTGCCAGGGGACAAAATTGGAATGGTGTTCCAGCTCTGTCACCAGGATCCCTCCGGTTTTTTCCCGGAATGCGGCGGCTGCCAGGTTGATGGAATCTGTCGTCCCGGAAGTAAATGTGATTTTTCCGGGCTGGGTTCCCAGGAACCCGGCGCAGATGGCGCGTGCCTGTTCATAAGCATCGGTACATCTGGTGGACAGGGTATGGATCCCGCGATGCACATTGCCGCGGAAAAATTCACCCCGTTCCACTGCTTCCATGACCTGCCGGGGCATCTGCATGGTTGCCGCGTTGTCCAGGTACACCAGAGGATGGTCGTGCAGCGTTTGGGCAAGGGCAGGGAAATCCCGCCGGACCATCATAGGGTCAAAGCCCTCGGAACTGGTGTACGCCGGATGATTTCCGGTACTATTTTTTCCACATCCTTTTTGATGGCGGCAGATAAATTCCGCAAGCTCTGTTACAGTGCTGATATTGGCAAATTCCATAGGTGTCATGGATACGGAAAACAGGTCCTGGACGGCTTTTAACGTCATTACTTTCTTGGAAATCACTGAACTGGCACCAGAGCAGGACCGAGAGATCTGTCCCAGGTCGATGCCCATCCTTTTTTGTTCCAGCATGTACCGCAGGCTTTTATCTGCCAGCTCCTCTAATTTGTCACTGGGGCATATCTCCTCCGTCAATAAATAACGGTCAAGGATATATCCCCTGACAAGCGGGTAAATATGTTTGAAATCCCGTCTGCCAAGGGAAAGGTATGCGTTTTTGTATTCAGGGAGCCTTTTCTGTGCAGCAGAAAGCCGGCGGAGGGTTTCTTCGCGGTTTTCCATTACGCGGTAAGGACTTTGAGCCCAAGGTGCCTGCCCAGTGCACAGGCCTTGTCAAAGCAGTCCCCATATACTAAGGGCACATGGTTTCCGACTTCCAGCTGTTTCTGGAAGAAATCATTGCCGTCCTTTACGCGGAAGAAGACGCCTTCGGAACAGGAGTAATCGCCGTAGCCTACGCCGCCCACGATTTCTCCTTTGGCAACAAATAAAGTTTTGCAGTCCGGGGAGATCCGGCACATGGTAATCTGCTGCCCTTTGTCCCGGTTGAAATCATAACGGATGGTGGCTCCAAACCCGCTGGCCGCAAACGGGCGGATGGCGTAAGGCGCCTTGGGTGCATCCCATCCCTGCATATTCCTTCTTGGTACGGCATGCCAGGTCAGGATCACGTTATCCGGGTCCGCTTTTACGACGTCCAGGCAGGCATCGTTGATGTCGGTATGGAAGAAAGGTGACAATCCGTAACGTCCGGTGGCGATGGCTTTTGCGTCGTGGGTGGTATTGCCCATATAAGCAGGCTTATCTGCCAGGCAGGACAGGATGGCGATGGAAAGGGCTGCCGGGATGTCATATTCGCAGGCGGACGGCACGCCCATTTCACCCAGCAGGGAGTGGGTCAGGCAGAAAGTCATCCTTTCTTCATTGAGCCTCCTGGTGGCGCAGGCGTCTGGGCAGGGAGCGGAAAAAGCATTGCATCCGTAATAATCCAGCATTTTCTTTACCGTGACATAGAACCGTTCGGAGCTTAAGATTTCTTTCCGTTCCATATCGCATTCGGAGGCATTGCCGATGAGGTCGTCTGCCAGTTTTTCCATCTCGGCCACGTCTTCTTCCGTGGGATTTAAAGCAGCCCTGCCCGGAAGCGTATGGTTTTTGCCGGAATCCCCGATATGGGTCTGGTCTAACAGTTCATGCAGGTTTACAAAGGTAAACTGGGTGCCGAAAACATCGGTTACCTGCTCTAAGCTGACAAAGTTCCCCATGTCGCTGACGGAACGGGCAGTGCCAAAGCGGGCGGCGCAGAGCACCCTGGTTTCCCGAAGCATCTTTTCTGCCCGCAGTACTTCCAGGAAGTCTATAGTCTCTTTCCAAGTGCGGTAAGCATAGCTTTCCAGCCCTCTGGCACGGGTGGATGCCACCAGGATGGTCTGCATACACTGGGGTCCCGGGATGGTAATGATGGGTTTGCCGGCTTTCTGCATAAAGTCAATGATCAGGTCTGACAGCCTGGACAGCGGCCCCACCAGGTAGATATCCACTTTGTCTTTATCCTGCAGCATCTTGTCCATCATTTCCGGCGTTACCAGGAACTCTTCGTTTCGGTCGATCCAGATGGAATCCATCATATGGAAGTGGGGGCTGCTTAGATTTTCCCTGATCTCTTCCTCAGCACCTTTGATGAGCTGGGCATTTGCCATGTCATCAAATTCTTTGGTCAGCTCGAAATCCTTGCCCATGCGGCAGGGACCTTCAAAAACATAATCGTGGTGCAGCGTCACCAGGATGGGACAGACATTGAGCTTTACATCTTTTCCTAAACGGATCATTTTTCTCCTCCAAAAAATCCTTCTAACAAGTTTCTTGATACTGCTTCGGAATGCTCCATCCCCATGTGCATTCCCGCTTTTCCTGATTCCATTATAGGAATGGGAATTTTGGAAGAGAAACAACAGTTTTTCTTATTTACTAAATAAAGTTGTTAATATATAGTGATTTTATAGTATATTAACGAATGATGTTTGTATAACCTACGATATCCATAGGAATACTCATAGGGAAAAGGCGAGGTACATATGTTGCAGCAGAGGATCCATACATTTCTGGAAGTCGCCAACTGCCTGAGTTTTTCGGTGGCGGCAAAAAACCTTTATATCAGCCAGCAGGCGGTGACCAAGCAGATCGCATCGCTGGAGCAGGAGCTGGGCCTGAGGCTTTTTTACCGGACCACCAGGCAGGTGGCGTTAACCCCGGCAGGAAGCCTGCTTCGGGATTCCTATACACAGATCAACCGGCAGGTAAATGACGCCATCCGCAGGGCCAGGGAACTGGACCGGTCCGGCAAGTCCCTTCTCCGGGTAGGCTTCCTTTCTTCTTTAGCGCGTAAGGACATTATCCTGCCTATTACGGATTTTCTGAACCACCAATGCCCCCAGCACCAGATGGATATCCGCCTGTTGGATTTCGTGGCGCTGCGTAACAGCCTGCTGGATGAAAAACTGGATTTCTGCATTACCACTTCCAATGACTGGAGGTTCTGGCCCGGCATCCGGACCATGGTGCTGCAGCGGAAGCAGTTCCAGGTCGTGTACTCCGACCGGCATCCCCTGGCAGGCACTTACCATATGCAATTAGAGGACCTGGCAAAATACACCCAGCTGACCCTTCCGAATGACAATATGCTTTACGGGATCGAGCAGTGGGGTCGGAAAATCCCATTTTCCGGCGTGATTGCCTGTCCGGATATCAGTACCTTGATGGTACATCTGGAACTGGGAGAAGGTTTTGCCTTGCTTACCAAGGTAATCGAAGGTCATGATGCGCCGAACCTGCATTACTGGGAAGTGCCCTTTCCGGAAGCCCATGCCGAGATTGTGTGTATTTGCAGGGAGCATGCCCCAGAGGAAATCACCAGCCTTATCGCTAAGATCGCCCAAAGCGGCCTGGTGGATTTAGGGGCTTAAGAAAAATTTTATAAAATTTTCGGTTCGTTGTTTGTACAACGTACAGAAAAGCATTTGGGGAGTATCCTACAGTTGTCGGGCGGGGCAGGGAAAAAGATTCCAGGATCACCGCTCCAAGACACAAGTGAAAACGATAGGTTGGAGTGCTGTGCCACATAAATGCGCACTACGAGCGCAGGCACAGGCCGCTTCATCATCCTTCGGATGATGAAATGTAAAACAAGAAAACGATGGTTGTTACCAAATAGCAAGCAGCAGGCTGGCAGCTGAAAAGCTGCCGGACATGTAGAAACGGCAGGAAAAAAGCTGCCGGACAAGCAAGGAGGCGGTTCGGAAAAGGCCGCCAGGCAGACAGGAGGATATTGCAATGGGTGAAATGTTTTGTTTCCAGTGTGAACAGACCGCAGGATGTAAAGCATGTACAGGGCGCGCAGGCGTCTGTGGAAAGCCTGCGGATGTAGCAAGGCTGCAGGATGAGCTGACAGGGGCGATGATCGACCTGTCCAGGGCAGTCGTTAAGAAAGACAATGTACCGGAGGAAGCATGGAGGCTGGTCATTGACGGCCTTTTCACCACCGTTACCAATGTAAACTTTAACGCGGAAACCGTTCAGCAGATGATTAACAGGGTCCGCCTCCAGAGGGACCAGATCCTGGGGCTTGCCGCAGCAGGCACGAAACGCGATGAAGAATTTGACATGAATAAACTGTGGACATCAGACGAGGACATCCGTTCCCTGAAGTCCCTGATCTTGTTCGGCCTTCGCGGCATGGCAGCTTACGCACACCATGCATGGATGCTTGGCTATAAGGATGACGAAGTAAACCATTTCTTCGCAGAAGGCCTGGCAGCAGTACGTGACGGCAGCACAGTAGACGAGCTCCTTCCGCTGGTACTGAAGACCGGCGAAGTAAACCTGAAGTGCATGGGGCTTTTGGACAAGGCAAATACCGAGTCCTATGGCAACCCGTCTCCAGTTACCGTACCGCTTACCATTGAAAAAGGACCGTTTATCGTGGTAACCGGCCATGACCTTAAAGACCTGAAACTCCTCCTGGAGCAGACAAAGGGCACCGGCGTCAACGTTTATACCCACGGCGAGATGCTTCCGGCACACGCATATCCGGAACTGAAGAAATATCCGCAGCTGAAAGGCAATTTTGGTACCGCTTGGCAGAACCAGCAGAAGGAATTCGATTCCATCCCGGCACCGATCCTGTTTACCACCAACTGCCTGATGCCGCCGAAAGCTTCCTATAAAGACAGGGTTTATACCACCGACGTGGTTTCCTTCCCTGAGCTGCAGCATATCGGCGAGGACAAGGACTTTACACCGGTGATCCAGAAAGCGCTGGAGCTGGGCGGATATCCGGAAGACCATGAAATGACCGGCATTAACGGCGGCAAGGAAGTGACTACCGGATTTGGCCACAATTTCGTCCTGGAGCATGCCGGCGAAATCGTACAGGCCGTAAAAGACGGCAAGATCAGCCACTTCTTCCTGGTTGGCGGCTGCGATGGCGCAAAACCGGGCAGGAACTACTACACTGAGCTGGTAAAACAGACCCCGAAGGATTCCGTCATCCTGACACTGGCCTGCGGCAAATACAGGTTCAATGACCTCGACCTTGGCACCGTAGCCGGATTCCCGAGGATCATGGATGTAGGACAGTGCAACGATACTTACAGCGCAATCCAGATCGCAGTTGCCCTTGCAGGCGCATTCGGCTGCGGCGTAAACGAACTGCCGCTTTCCTTTGTCCTGTCCTGGTATGAGCAGAAAGCAGTCTGTGTCCTTTTGACCCTGCTGCACCTTGGAATCAAGAACATCCTGCTTGGACCGAGCCTTCCGGCATTCCTTTCCCCGAATGTGCTCAAGATCCTGGTAGATACCTATAACATCGGTCCGACCACCACTCCGGAAGAAGACCTGAAGAAAATGCTTGCTTGATGCGAATTGCATATGCTCCTTATTATTTGAAAAGCCCTGCCTCCGACCGGAGGCGGGGCTTTTCGCATAAAAAAGGCTTTCCACTTAGAGGTGTTTTTCGATTATAAACAAGTCCTTAAAACAGGTCCTTGGATTAGGGGCATGGCTCCTAATTGGAGCGGAAGTTTCGAATGAAGCAGGGCATCCTATAGCAGGCATGTTTGTGGTAAATCCCGCTCTCTGATTCCTACTTTGACAATAGTATAGATAGGATTGCAACCGGATGCCATTGGCCGTAAAATAATAGGCAAGTTTTTCCACGTAAGAAGAGATGCCAGCCTCAACCATTTTTTTTTGAGGCCAGACATAGGAATAGAAAACCGGTTAGGCAGGAAAACGTAAAGCACATGCCTTTTCAGAATGGGGAAAGGCATGCTTTATGGTACCGCAGGCTGGGCTTTATGCTGAAAACCATGAAATTTGATCTTTGAGAGGAAGATGGCACAATGCGAGCATTGGAAGATGTAGAACCGAAGGAAGTATTCCATTTTTTTGAGGACCTGGCGGCAATCCCCAGGCCTTCTTACCATGAAAAAGAGGTCAGCGATTACCTCGTGCGTTTTGCCAAGGACCGTGGGCTGGAAGTCCACCAGGACAGCATGCATAACGTCATTATGATAAAGGAAGCTTCGGAAGGCTATGAGGACCAGGAACCGTTGGCATTCCAGGCCCATATGGACATGGTCTGCGAAGAGGACCCTGGCGTGGAAAAGGATATGGAAAAAGAAGGTATCGACCTGGAGGTAGACGGGGATTATCTCCGCGCAAAGGGGACTACCCTGGGTGGGGATGACGGCATCGGCGTTTCCTTTGTCCTGGCGCTTCTGGATTCGGATACCATTAAACACCCCCGTCTGGAATTTGTCTGCACGGTATGCGAGGAAGTCGGCATGGACGGTGCCCGTGACATTGATCTTGCCCCATTAAAGGCGCGCCGCCTGATTAATTTGGACCATGAAACCGAAGGCAGCGCCCTGGCCGGATGCGCCGGAGGAGGTACAGCGGAAGTGGGGCTTTCTGTCCACAGGGCGCCTTACGGATGGGAGAAGCTGTTTGTCCGGATTACCGGCCTTTTGGGCGGGCATTCCGGCGGCGCCATCACCCTTGGAAGGGCAAGTTCCGTAGAACTGATGGGACGGCTGCTGCGCGGGATTTCCTCTGTGACAGACATCAGGCTTATTGCCTGTGAAAATGGCTCTAAGGACAATGCCATCTCCCGGGAAGGCTGGATGTCCCTTGCCGTAAAAGACAAGGAGGCTGCTTTGAAGAAACTGGAAGAGACAGGGCAGCAGGTCCAGGAAGAATACAAAGGGGCAGACCCCGGCATCCGGATTTTTGCGGAAGAGGATGCTGGCAAAATTCCGGCAGGGCTTCCGAAGGATCCGGTCAGCAAGGAAGAAACCGAAAATATCATTTCCCTGCTGACCGAGCTGCCACAGGGTGTCCAGAGGATGAGCGACTCCCTGCCGGGCATGGTGGAAACTTCCTTAAACTGGGGGATTGCATCCTTGGGAGAAGAAAGGTTCCGGATGAGCGCATCCGTTCGCAGTTCTGTGGGCACGGCAAAGGATGCCCTGTTTGGAAGGCTGCAGTGGACCGCGGAGCATAACGGCGCATCCATGAAAATAGTTGGTGCTTACCCGGCATGGCAGTGGGTGGAAAAATCTGCCCTCCGTGACAAAGTATCCCATATATACAAGGAAATGTTCGGGAAGGAACTGCGGACAGAGACCATCCATGCAGGCGTAGAGTGCGGGCTCCTAGGAAGCAAGATCCAAGGCCTGGACATGGTGGCTTTGGGACCGGACATGGAAGGCGTCCATACGCCGAAAGAGCGTTTGAGCATCCCTTCCGTGAAACGGATGTGGGATTTCCTGGTAAAGGTAGTAGAGACGAAGGACTGACTGCCTGCGTGCGCGGGCATGGCCTGCGTCATCACCCTTCGGTAGATGACATGTTATAAAAAGAAAGTAAATTGACAGGGGTTTCGGCCTGTGATACAGTATCTAACAATGCATTTTGATCAAAAGGGATCAGTGCGCCCTTTTTTCAGTCCCTTTGAAAATAAAAAAGCGGGTAATATCCTGAAAAAGGGGGATGCATGGAGATGCGCCTTGTGTATTTTGCCATGGCCATATCCATTGTTTTATGGGTGATGCGGGCGATTGGCAGGCATGGCCGCACAATTTGGAGGGAACCTATGGAGAAGACGGAGAAAAAACAGAAAAAAAAGTTGTCGCTGGCCGGCCAGATCTTTATCGCGCTGGTTATTGCTATAGTTGTCGGCCTATTAATCCAGCCATACGCGGATTTTGCTGACACTTATATCAAGCCGTTTGGTACGATTTTCCTGAACCTGATCAAATTTATCGTCGGGCCTATCGTGCTGTTCTCCATCATGTCCGGCGTCATCTCTATGAGCGATATCAAGAAGGTCGGCTCCATCGGTGGGATTACCGTGGTTTATTATTTGTGTACCACAGCCCTTGCCACCATTATCGGCCTTCTGGTTGCAAGTGCTATGAAAGGGCTGTTCCCGGTGCTTTCCACCAGCGGGCTGTCTTATGAGCAGCAGCAGACCCAGTCCTTTATGGACACGCTGGTAAATATTTTCCCATCCAATTTCCTGGCCCCTATTTATGAGGCCAACATGCTGCAGGTCATCGTCATGGCCCTGGTTATCGGCTTTGCCATCCTGTTAGTAGGGGAAAAGGCAGCCCCGGCCATCAAGGGGGTCAATATCCTGAATGATATTTTCATGAAATGCATGGAAATGATCCTGAAGCTTTCCCCTATCGGCGTATTCTGCCTGCTGTGCCCGGTGATCGCGGCAAACGGTTCCGCTATCATCGGCTCTTTGGCCAGCGTGCTTCTTGTGGCTTATATCTGCTATGTGCTGCACGCGGTTGTCGTTTATTCCTTTAACGTGCGTACCATGGGCGGCATGAGCCCTATCAAATTCTTCAAGGGGATGGCTCCCGCCATGCTCTTTGCTTTTTCCAGTGCTTCTTCCGTCGGCACTCTGCCTTTAAACCTGGAATGTACCGAAAAGCTGGGCGCATCCACAGAGGTCGCTTCCTTCGTCCTGCCTCTGGGCGCCACCATTAACATGGATGGTACCGCTATTTACCAGGGCGTCTGCTCCATCTTCATTGCGGCATGCTACGGCATTACGCTGACTCCTGCCCAGATCGTCTCCATCGTCCTGACCGCTACTTTGGCATCCATCGGTACCGCGGGCGTGCCGGGCGCCGGCATGGTCATGCTCAGCATGGTGCTCCAGTCCGTAGGCCTTCCGATTGAAGGCATCGCGCTGGTAGCAGGTGTAGACAGGATTTTCGACATGGGGCGTACCACCCTGAATATCACCGGTGATGCTTCCTGTGTTATCATCGTTTCCCATTTCCTTGAAAAACGTGCCGCAAAGAAAGCAGCAAAAGAGAAAGCATTAACGAAATAAAAGCGATAAAAAGATCGTTATCAGGAAGGCCATGCCATTGCAACGCGCGTCGGCGTGCAGGCATGGCCTGCTTATCGTTATACAGGCGATGAGATGAAAAAGAACGTCTTATAAGCGGTGAAACGAAAAGACCGTCTTACAGGCAGTGAGATGAAAAGGAAAAGCAGTTAAATGACACCTACTTTGAATACATTCCTGCTGGTCTGCCCGTTTCTGTTCCTGGCAGGGCTGGTGGATTCCATAGCGGGAGGGGGAGGGCTGGTGTCCCTGCCCATTTACCTGATTGCAGGGCTTCCTCCCCACAATGCCGTAGCTACCAATAAAATGTCCTCCACTTTGGGGACGACCCTTTCCACCGTACGATTTTTTAAAAACGGGCTGGTCAATTTAAAAGCATCGATCCCGGCTGTCATTGCGGCTGTCTGCGGGTCTTCCATCGGGGCACATGTCTCCATGGCAATCAACGAGGACGTATTGCGCCATATCATGATTATCGTGCTGCCGGTGGCGGCTTTTTTTGTATTAAATAAAAAGCTGTTTAATGACAAAGGATCCCAGACGGCCGAATTTTCCAGAAGGACCGTCATTGTTTCCTGCACCGCTGCCTTCCTGATTGGCATGTATGACGGGCTTTACGGGCCTGGCACCGGCACGTTCCTGATCATCGCGTTTACGGTTTTCGCGAAGATGGGCATCCGCCCCGCCAACGCCCAGGCAAAGGTCATCAATATGACCACCAACTGGACGGCACTGGTCATTTTCCTTATGAACGGCAAAGTGCTGCTGGGCCTGGGGCTTGCGGCGGCAGCCTGCAATATGGCAGGGAACTTTGTGGGCTCGGGACTAGTCATGAAAAAAGGCGCAGCGGTGGTACGCCCGATGATGGTCGTGGTCATCATCCTGCTGTTTATCAAATTGGTCATGAATAATTAAAGGACAGACGCGGCATTGCAGATGCCGGAAGCACACAGCGTATGGAAAATGGGAAAGAGGAGAATTTTATGGAAGAGAAGAGAAATCCGGAAATATCCATCCGCAAAGCGGACCCGGCGGAAGATGCCGCGGTGCTGGTGGGAATTTACCGCCCTTATGTGGAAAAGACGGCCATCACCTTTGAATATGAGGTCCCCTCGGTGGAAGAGTTCCGCGGCCGGATGGAGCATACGCTGGAAAATTATCCTTATCTGGTGGCAGAGCTGGACGGAAAACCGGTGGGTTACGCCTATGCTTCCCCTTTTGTGGGGCGCAAAGCCTATGAGCATTCGGCGGAAATATCCATTTACCTCTCGCCGGAATGCCGAAGGAAGGGCATAGGGAAAAGGCTTTATGCCGCCCTGGAGGATGTCCTGCTGCGGATGAATGTGTTTAATTTATATGCCTGCATCGGGGTGCCGGAAGAAGGGCAGGAGCTGGATTTTCTGGATAACAACAGCATGCAGTTCCATGGGCATATGGGATATGCCCTCATTGGCAGGTTCCATAAGTGCGGGTATAAATTCGGGCGCTGGCTGGACATGGTCTGGATGGAGAAAATGCTCTGCGGACATCCTGAAGCGCCGGAAGGGTTCCATCCTTTTCATGAAGTGCTGCAGCAGGATTAGCGGGACTCCCCCGCCGGATGTACAGAACGAGCCGTCAAAATCGGATGGGAAGATAGATAGGAAGACTCCGGAGAGGATAAAAGAAAAAAATAGGAATGCCTTAGAAAAACGATAGAATCGCCATAGAAAGGCACCAAAGAAAAAGAATAGAAATGCCCGAGGCTTGCAAGAGAATTCACCAGTTTTTGCAATCTTCGGGCATTTTGTTTTTCAAATTAGCTGGATTTGCCGGATAGCGCGGAGATCCCAGTGCCTACAGATAATGACGGGAATAAATATAGATGGGCTTCTCCTTCTTGTATATGTGTCCGAAGAAAGGAGAGCCGGCAATAACCGATTATCCCTTTACAATATCTGCGGCTTTCTTTTCTGCTTCTGCCAGCTGCCCTTTGGAAGGCATGTTTTTATAATAGATTTCTCCTGCTTCTACCGGGATCCCTTTTTCCTGCAGCTTTTTCCGGATCAGGTCTACGGAATGGCGGGAGATCCAGGAGGTGGAAAAGACGACTGCCTTTCCAACTTTGTTTTTGTCCAGGCTTTCCAGGTAATTTTTCAGGTGCTTGTCCAGCCCATAGGCATACAGCGCGCCTCCTACAAAAAGGACATTTATAGAGAGTATACGCCTGCTATAAAATGCCTTCCGGGTTGGTAAAACATCTTCCCAGCTGCCAGGGTGTTGGCCAGCTGTTTGAAAATAGCCAGAATTCCCTCCTTGTACCCATCCAAAATGAAAAATTTGTATGAAAAAAGAGACCTTTTCCCTAAAAATGTACATTTTAAGTCAGAAAATGCAACCGAAATCGCAAATAGGACCCATATAATGGTAGAATCAGGACAAAGATATGGTGCAGTACTAGGATGTTAAAAGGAGGCCGTGATGGATGCAGGGCAGAGCCTGGAAAAATTAAAAGATGGGAACCGGAGGTATTTGGAGGCAAAGACGGGAAATGGGGATATTTCACCGCAGGTCCGGAAAGAAACAGCGGAAAACGGGCAGCACCCATATGCCATCGTCATTGCCTGCTCGGATTCCCGGGTCATCCCTGAGGCGGTTTTCTCCTGCGGCATCGGAGAGCTTTTTACTATCCGTGTCGCCGGGAACGTGCTGGACAACCACCAGCTGGGCAGCGTGGAATATGCGGCAGGGCACCTGGGCGTGCCGCTGGTAGTGCTGTTAGGACATACTCAGTGCGGGGCAGTAGGGGCTGCCATTTCCGGCCATTCAGAGGGATATATCCGTTTTATTACCGATGAAATCGGGAAAGCCATCGGGGATGAAAAGGATGATTATCAAGCCTCCTGCCTGAACGTGCGGCATGGAGTTGAGATCCTGAAAGATGCTTTTTGCAACCACACGGAGCTTTCCAGCCTTAAGGCAGTGGGCGCTATTTACGACATTGCCACGGGCAAGGTGGAGTTTCTGGAGGAAGAATAAGGACGCCGGCAGCCTGCTT